>JBATGO010000406.1:0-5629 GCA_049665845.1 Pseudomonadales bacterium
CGCGCCCAAACCCGTTCGACTTCACTGCCGGGACGGGTTCTGCGCAAGCGCGGCAGTGTCATCGCAATATTCGCCTCGGATGAAACCTGCATCATCCGGCAGCGCTGGCCGCGCTGCGCATGGCGCCAGCGCCAAAACACCTGGCTACTTGTATAGCCGTGATAAACGTTCCCCGCGGGTCGCAGTGGCACTTTGCTTTCGAGTTCCAGAAGCAGGGTGCCGAGGGTATCGGCATCGACATCATAATATTCTACCGATTCGTTCACCACAGGTTCGGCATGCACCGAGGCCTGGCCAACAAGTAGCCCTAAAAACGCGAGTCGCACGCAGCAGACCATGGCCCTGTTGATAATCTGGAAATTCTGTTTCACTGCCATGCGGTTGATGACCAATGCCCTCTGCACCCGTTGCGCCAGTGCAAATTATAGTTTGTCGGGAAGCTGCGGGACGCTGGCGCGGCATCGACGCAGAGTGCACCAGTATATTCAAATCCTTGCGGTAACGATGGCACGGCGCGGTGCAGGGTGACCTTCGACGGTGAGCGCCGGGTCGCCAGGATCGAGGAAATCCGCCAGCGACTGGAATGTCATCCAGCTGGTCGCGCGCTGTTCATCCGGGCCGGTACGCGATACATCGAGCAAGCGAATATCGCTAAAGTGGATTTTGCCCAGCCAGTCTTGCAGTGTTTGCGCCGAAGGGATAAACCACACATTGCCCATTTTGCCGTAACGGCCAGCTGGCACCAGCACTTCGCCGGCGCCCCCTTCAATGACCAGTGTTTCAAGTACCAGCTGCCCGCCGGGTGCGAGCGCATCGCGCAGTTCCAGCAAGTGATCGAAGGGCGAGCGCCGGTGGTACAGCACGCCCATCGAAAAGACCGTATCAAAAGCCTTGAGTGATGCCGGCAGGTCTTCGCAGCGCGCGGGCAGCATCCACACTCTTTCGTCATTGATATATTTCTGCACCGCCTCAAACTGCATCAGGAACAGTGGTGTTGGATCGACACCGAGCACAAATGCAGCGCCCGCACCGGCCATGCGCCAGCAGTGATAACCGTTACCGCAACCGATGTCGAGCACACGCCTGCCCTGCAATGGTTCGATGTGGCCCGCGAGTCGACGCCATTTAAAATCCGAGCGCCACTCGCTATCGATGGTTACACCAAACAGTTCAAACGGCCCCTTGCGCCAGGGATGCAGGCCGCGCAGCGCCTGTTCCAGTTGCAGCTGCTCTGCAGCGCTTGCATCAGCCCTGATGCCTGTCGTCACACAATCCCTGTCGAGCAGGACTTGCCTGGCAGCAATGTCGGGCAATGCTCGCAATGCCTCGCGCCAGCGCGGTAAGTCACCGTAGCGCTGCTCGTCAAGCCCTTTGGCCAGCAGCGCAGGCACAGCTTGCGCGAGAGAAGCTGCATTGTTTGCGCGCAGGATTTCCTGCAGTTTCCGATAATCGGGCATTGCGTTTGCTACTGATATTGCTGTTGTTGCTGCTGCTGCTGTTGCTGCTTGCACTGAATACAGGGGAGACGCGACTTTACTTGATCGCAATCAGCGAGACAAAGTTGAAGCACTGAAACCAGGTTTCAACGCGCTGGAAACCAACCGATCGCAAGCGTTGGCGATGGACTGCCAGCGATTCCGGCACCAGTACATTCTCCAGTGCCTCGCGCTTCTGGCTTATTTCCAGGTCGGAATAACCGTTCGCGCGCTTGAACTGGTGGTGCAGTCGCACGAATAATTCATCGTCGCTTTGATTTTCAAACATTATTTTTTCGGAGAGAATCAGTGCGCCACCTTCAAGCATACCGGCATAAATTTTTGCCAGCAGGTCATCGCGCTGTTCGCGAGCAACAAACTGCAGGGTATAATTCAGCGCAACCACCGATGCGTTTTTTATTTCGCTGACGCGCACATCTTCGCAGCGTGGCACAACCGGCAGCGGCGTATCGAATTGCGACAATATTTTTGCCAGCTGCGCGATCATTGCCGGAGAGTTATCTACTGCGACCACTTTGCAGTGCGGCGCTGCGGAGCGCGCCATGGAAACCGTTGCCGCCCCCAGTGAGCAGCCAAGATCGTACAGCATGGTGCCAGATATGGAAAACTCGCCAGCCAGCATGCCACTGATCGCGACAACAGTAGCGTATCCCGGCACCGAACGTTCGATCATATCGGGGAATACCCTGGCCACGGCATCGTCGAAAACGAAAGCAGGCACCGTACCCAGCGGATGCTCAAACAGTGTGTCGCTGTTTTTTTCGCTCATATTTTCCTGCATGATTGCGGCAAAAAAGATGCAGCAAAAAGATTATGGCCAGACCGACCGATAATTCGCCGTTAACCGCAAGCATCTTGCAACCCGGACGGCATGGCATGTCCGTTGACGGCGCGCGAATTTATCGCTTTGGCGAGACCGGCATTGTACTCGAGCTTGACAAAACCCTGCCCAAAGGACAACAACGTTCACAAGCCGCGATCACGTCGCTCGGCAGCATGCTGCGCCGCACGCTCTGCGGCGAGGCGTCGCGCGGGGACATTCAATGCGCAACCGCCGCAGTGCACGATATTGTGCCGGCAGACGGCAACCTCACGGTGTTCTTCGACCCCGACAAACTGCATGTGGCGGCGCTCTGCAAGCAGGTTGCAACCGCCTGGTGCTCGATTGATTCCGAAAACGCGGTCATTCACGGCCGTAGGCACAGGCTGGCAGTGCAATATGGTGGCGAATTTGGTCCGGACCTTGCCAGCCTCGCGGGCGAGCTCTCGCTGGGCACAGATGAACTCGTAGCGCGGCATTTACAGGGCTGTTACACGGTCTGCTTTATCGGATTTCAACCCGGTTTCGCCTACCTCGAGGGCCTGCACACCTCGCTGCATGCGCCCAGGCGAATCAGCCCAAGGCGGCGGGTTGCACCCAACTCACTTGCCATTGGCGGTCCCTACACAGCAATCTATCCATTTGCTTCGCCGGGTGGCTGGCACATTATCGGCCGGTACCTGCCCGGGCAAAATCCGCTGTTTGATCCGAATCGGCCGCAATCCG
Organism: Pseudomonadales bacterium; assembly: GCA_049665845.1. Classification (GTDB taxonomy): domain Bacteria; phylum Pseudomonadota; class Gammaproteobacteria; order Pseudomonadales; family UBA7434; genus UBA7434. The sequence goes on from JBATGO010000406.1 coordinate 3,043, forward strand.
CGTTGTTGCAGCCCGGCGACACCGTCTGCTTCGAGCACATATGCTGACTGTAGAGCACGCAACGCCGCTGTGCTCGGTGCAGGACCTGGGCCGGCGTGGCTCAATGCATTTAGGTGTTAGCCGCTCTGGTGCGCTGGACGCCTTCGCGTTACAGCTGGGCAATCTGGCGCTGGGCAATTGCAGAAGCTCCGCGGGTATAGAAATACTACGGGGCGAAATACACGTGCGTTCCGAGCAAGACAGCTGGATTGCTGTGAGCGGCACTCATATGGATGCAGCGGTTTACGGCGTCTCGGGCAATATCCGGGACACACTGCGTGCGGGCAGTCCAATCGCACTTTTGCAAGGAGAACTGCTGCGCTTGCGAAACCGTCGCGCTACAGGCTGCGCTTACCTTACTGTAGGCGGCGGCATCGACTGTCCCCCGGTGCTGGGCTCGTGTTCGACCGATCTCGCTGCCGGTTTCGGTGGTCTTGACGGTCGGGCGCTGCGCCGGGGCGACAGGATCGTAGCAGGTGCTTTGTCGCCATCCCAACAGTCAATGCTGCAGGCGACTTGTAAACCCTGCGCCCCGTATAGCCTACGCGAGGTGTCACCCGATACGATGCTGCGCGCGCTGCCCGGCCCGGAATTCGAGCAGGCTAGCGCACTTTTTGGTGAGCATTTCTGGCGCACAAGATTTATTGTCAGTCCGCAAGCTAATCGTATGGGCGCGCGCCTGGTGCCCTCAAAACAGCGCGACCACTTGCCCAGGCAAGAGGGTGCCGGCATGCTCGCCTCACATGCAGTGGCGCCTGGCACGGTACAATTACCGTCGCAAGCAGAGGCCATCGTGCTGCTGGCTGACGCACAAACGACAGGAGGCTACCCGCGTATCGCGCAGGTAATCGCAGCAGACTTGTGGAAGATCGTGCAATTGCCCGCCGGCAGCGAAGTGCATTTTCAAGCCGTCGACCTTGCGGCGGCAGCGCAGGCGCTCGCCGGGAGAAACAGCGGCCTGGCGCGTGCTGAAATCGCGGTACAACATCGTCAACGGCGCATTGCCGGCACCTCGCAACCTTAGCGCAACAAGGCTTTTTTTTTACAAACGCATTCGAGCACACAACGATACAGTACTATCTTGAACAGGATCATGGAACATTTGATGCCGGGCAGCGCAAGAATATTGCTGAATGCCGATCTCGGCGAGGGCGGCAACGCCGATTCGGCGTTAATGCCCTTGATCGATATTGCCAATGTGGCCTGCGGCGCCCATGCGGGTAACGAGTCTACCATGCAGGCCAGCGTCGAACTGGCTATGCAACATAGTGTTATCGTCAGCGCGCATCCCGCTTATCCGGATCGGGAAAATTTTGGCCGCAAATCGATTCCCCTGCCTGAGAGTGCGCTGTGCGAAAGCATTACGCGACAGATAGACCGCGTTCGCAAACACCTGCGAGCTGCCGGCGAAACGCTAACGCTGGTGAAGCCGCACGGGGCACTTTACAACGATTGCGCCGAGGACGAACAATTGGCAACGCTGTTCCTGACAGCGATGTGCAGCGCCGACGAAAACCTTGCGGTCATCGCGCTCGCCAATAGCGCGTTGCATAACGCTGCAATTGCCCGGCAGATACCCTGCTATGCAGAGGGTTTCGCCGACCGGCGCTACCTCGCGTCGGGCATGCTGGCACCGCGCTCTGCTGCCGGAGCCTGCATCGTGTCTGCCGATGAGGCGCTTGCGCAGGCCAGGCAGGTGGCGACGGGCGCAACGATCTCGACGCTTGATGGCGCCGGACTGTGCAGGCGCGTAAAAACGATTTGCGTACATGGCGATAATCCAAATGCATTACAAATCGCCGAAGTACTGGCAGCCCAATATAAATATGGTACTCCCTGTGCATGGGCTTGAATTGCTTTGTCCGGTATGGCCCGCACCTGCGAGAGTGATCGCCGGTGTCACCACGCGCGTCGGCGGTGCCAGCGAGGCCCCTTACGATGCTTTTAACCTGGCGCTGCATGTTGACGATGCCGAAAATTCAGTACGCGCCAACCGGCAGCAACTGGCGGATTTTTGCCAGCATGAACTGGCGAAAAAAACCAGCTTCTCACAACACTGGCACTGGCTGGAACAAACGCATGGCACAGCTGTCCGCCAGTTCACCGAAACCAGTGGCAGCAACCAAAAAGTTATTGTCGCAGACGGCGGAATAAGCTGCACACCGGGCCAGGTTTGTGTCGTCCTGACTGCCGACTGCCTGCCTTTGTTACTGTGCGACAACAGCGGTCGATGTGTGGGCGCCGTGCATGTCGGCTGGCGCGGGCTGGTAGAAGGCGTTATCGATAACGCACTGATCGCAATGCGTAACGCGGTAACAGGCACGTTGAAAGAAACCGCGCCCCTGGATTTTCGCAATATCTATGCCTGGCTGGGACCAGCGATAGGGCCGAAATATTTTATCGTGGGCGACGATGTCCGCGACCGGGCCCTTCATTATTTTGACGATGGTAAGGGATCTGGCATCAATCTGCGAAGCAGCGCCAGCGAAGCCTTCAAGGCAATACAGCCCGCTTCCTCGCAGGCCAAAGCGTCCGCCTCAGCCAATAC
>JBATGO010000407.1:0-2044 GCA_049665845.1 Pseudomonadales bacterium
CCCAGGTAGCCAGCGGCGTTCAGCGCGGCGATTTCTGCCTCGGCACCTGCCCAGTTCAGATTGCTCTTTAACCTGGCATTGGCCAGCCAGGTAATATCGAGCACATCATCATAAACACCTTCGTGCCCATTCGAGAGATCACCATCTAGATCAACGGCGGTCAGCGCCGCTTGCGCAGATAAAGAAAAAAACCACGCTACGGCAACAACTAATGCCGATACATGCATCGCTGGTATTGTTATTTTCACTTCAGGTTCCATCTTATATTGCTGCCCGATTCCGCCACCAGAGGCGTGACTTCAGTGTAGTTTATATCTGGCAGGCTCAGGCCAGACTCCTGGCAACAAAATGTTCATTAAGCATACACCGGCTAGCTGTCCTGGCTTTGAGCGGCTTTGATCAGCTCAAACGAACGCAAACGATCTTCAAAATAGTAGGCGTTGGTTACCAGCATGATCTCGTCCACATCGTAGCGTTTCGCCAGTTCCTGCAGCCTTGCATGCACCTGTTCGGGCGTACCAATCGCACGCAGTGCTTCACGTTGATTCATAAAGCCCTGTAGCGCTGCGCTCACCGGCACATTCATCGCTTCATGCGGCGGCAAAAACGTGCCATTCGATTGGCCGGTAACAAAGCGAAAGAAATTAACGTCGTAAGTGCGTTGCAAGGCGCGCGCCTGCGCTTCGCTGTCTGCGCAAAACGCGCCTATAGCAAGCATGGCATAGGGCGCCGGCAATTGTTCACCAGGAACGAAATGCGATTTGTAAGCGGCGATCAGCGATGGGCTTGCAGCAGGATTGATAAATGCGCCCAGCGTATAGCGTAGCCCGTGCTGCGCAGCAAGATGCGCGCTGTCGGCGCTTGAACCCAGCATCCATACAGGCAATTCGGCTGGCGGTTTGGGGCTGACCAACGGCTTCGCCTTGTCGTTGCGCAGGTAATTGATCAACGCCTCGACCTGGTGGGGAAACTCATGAAAGTGCGGCTTGCCGTCAGGCGCCAACGCCATCGCGGTTTCCATGTCGCCACCCGGCGCGCGTCCGATTCCCAGATCGATACGACGAGGATAAAGGTTGGCTAACAGCGAGAATTGCTCGGCCACTTTGTACGGGCTGTAGTGCGGCAACATAACTCCGCCGGAGCCAAGCCTAATGGTTTTGGTAACCCCGCCCAGCGCGGCCAGCAGTACTTCGGGGGCACTGCCTGCGACCGCCGCAAACGCATGATGCTCGCTGACCCAGAAACGACGGTAGCCAAGTTGCTCGCAGTGCTGTGCCATTTGCAGGGTTTCCTGCAGGGCCTGTGCTGCTTCGTTGCCGCTGCGTGCAAAGGACTGGTCGAGCACGGAAATCGGTACAGCATTCATTTCCATAGGCATTTCACAGCCTGGCAAACAGCGCTCAGCCTGTTCGCAATTTCAAGCGCGGTTGTAGCTGGTTCAAGCCAGCAATCGCCTGCAGGTATTCCGCTTCCAGCTGATCGACATAGTCTGCCGTGCTCAAGCGCTGCCTGATCGCGCCAATCCCCTGCCCGCAGCCCCAGATATCCTTCCACGCCTTGGCGTCGGTGTTGCCGCCGGAACCAAAGTTCATTGCGCTTGGGTCACTCTCGGGCAGGTTATCCGGGTCGAGTCCCGCTGCCGCTATCGATGGCTTCAGGTAATTGCCATGCACACCGGTAAACAGGTTGGTGTAGACAATATCTTCTGCTCCGTATTCAGCAATTGCATCCTTGTAACCTTCAACCGCGTTCGCCTCATCGCAGGCGATAAATGCCGAACCGATATAGCCAAAGTCGGCACCCATGGCTTGCGCGGCAGCTACTGCTGCACCGTTGGCAATGGAACCCGAAAGCGCTAGCGGGCCGTCGAAGAACTTGCGGATTTCCTGTACCAATGCAAATGGCGAAAGCGTGCCTGCATGGCCGCCTGCACCCGAGCAAACCGCGATTAATCCATCGGCGCCTTTCTCCAGCGCTTTTTTGGCGAAAAAGGTATTGATGATGTCGTGCATCACAATACCGCCATACGAGTGAATCGCATCGT
>JBATGO010000408.1:0-9266 GCA_049665845.1 Pseudomonadales bacterium
GTTCACACACAATATCGTTTCGCTAACGGACTCGGTGAACTTAACGCTGGGTTTGCGTTACGTAGACGAACGCAAGCGCGGAGGACTTGTCTCCTCGACAGGTAGTAATCCAAACTGTGCCGGCGCCGGCGGCGCAAACCCGACCGTCTGTAACCCGGTATTCACGCCCGCAAGTGAAACTACGCTTTACGATCTTTACCCCAATGCGAAGTTTGAAGACGAGGCCTTTACTTATGTCGTCGGACTCGCGCTCCAGCTTGACGAAGATAGCCTGCTTTATGCTTCGGTATCAGAAGGGTTCAAATCCGGCGGCCTCAACCTGGATATTACCGGTACGGGTTCCTCGGATCCAACCTTTGAATCCGAGGAAGTGCTTGCTTACGAGATTGGCGTGAAAACCAAGCTCGCCAGCGATCGCGTGATTGCCAATCTGTCGATTTTCCACATGGAAATCGACGACTTCCAGTTGCTTACTTTCTCCGGCACTGCCTTCAGCGTGTTCAATGTAGATAAGGCTGAATCCAGCGGTGTTGAGCTTGATGTCGACGCACAAGTAGCGGACAACCTGATCGTAGACGCGTCGCTGGTCTACAACGATGCCAGCTTCCCAAGTGATTGTGCCAGCGCTTCCGCACCCCCAACCGCGCACCTGCAGTGTGGCAAGGACCTGCCCAATGCGCCGGAATTTGTTGCTGTGCTGGGCGCAGACTGGACGCTCTCACTTGGGCAGGACGTAGAATTGGTGTTGACACCAAATGCCCGTTACGAGTCCAGGAGCCAGCCTGCGACGTTCCAGCCTTCCTACAAGCAGGACTCGACGACCGTCATCGACCTGCGCGCCAGCTTCCAGAGCAAGGACGAACGTTTTTCCGTCGAGGTATGGGGCAAGAACCTCACTGACGAAGGCAAGCTGACGCGTGCCTTTGATACGATTTCGAATTTGATTGCTCCTCCTTCGCCTCCCGCAGCGGCGCAAACCAGCGGCTCACTGTCCTCATGGGTCATCGATCCGCGAACCTACGGGGTAACTTTCCGCAGCAAGTTTTAACCCGATTGGCATAAACTGCAAAAGGCGCCCTGGGGCGCCTTTTTTATTCCTGTCCCAAATTGGGTTTATCATGCGAACGCGGCGCGCAGTATTTGCGGCCTTGACCAGAAAAGGGGCGAGAATTGATGAGTAGCAAAGAGGCGGAGCAAAAATGCGGGCTCGACTGGCGCATTGTCTTTGGTATTACAGTGTCTGCCATATGGATGCTCGCCGGGGTGTTTTACCTTTTTGCCATCGTCGGCGGCAATAACTTTGTCCATCTGCCAACCGCAGATATCGGCAGTTTCCTGGAGGGCGCCTTTGCACCGTTGGCATTCCTCTGGCTGGTTATTGGCCACTTCATGCAGCAAAAAGAAATCACCGCCAATACCATGGCGATTAACCTGCAGGAAAAGAGTGCGCGCAGGCTCGAGTTACATTCGCAGCGCGACAGTTACTTCAAATTGCTGACGTTGGTGCAAGGGCAGCTGGGCTCTATTGCTGCCTTTCATTACATGTCCGTATGCGGGCCAACCGGCACGGGCGTTATTAGCAACGAAGAATTTGTCGAACAGCGCGCACGAACGGAGAACAGTGACCACGCCTGGTTTGTTCGCAAGATGGTTTCACTGGCGCTGCAGCACCGTGAAGAGCCCGAGCAATTGCAGGAAATATTTTTTGGCACTGAAGTGCGTACGCGCCACTCCAGGAATTACATACACACATTTGAAAAACTGCTCGACAATGCAAGGGCAGTTGACACTGATGACATGATCAGCAATGCACTGGTCGATGGCTCGGCGATCGGCATTTTTTATCGTGTGCTGTGCCACGTAAATGGCGTGGATGCGCTGCAACCGCTTTCAGTATTTACGCCTCGCTCAAACTAGCCAGGCAGTTTGGCTTCACTCTGCGTTCCAAACTTTTATTTTGCAAGCATTGCCTAAAGAGGCATGCCCGCGCAGTGCCCGCTGGTCTAGCTATAAACTGCCAACGCCCGCCAGATTGCAAGTAATGCCAGAATCGTCAGCAATACCTTTACCACCCAGACAAAGCGCTTCGCATCGAGTTTGTGGCGCATGCGCGTGCCGACAAAGGAGCCGGCAATTGCCGCAGTGCCCATCAGAATAATTTCCATCGCATAGCTGCCAAAGGCAAAGCCCGCGGCAATAAATACTGCCAGCTTCAATATGTGACCGGTGGTCATAAAAATCGCCATGGTGGTGACGATTTGGTGATGGTCATCGAGGCGGCGCAACAGCAGCGGCATCGGCAGCGGCCCCGGCGCGCCGACCATCAGGCCAAGTCCGGATTGCACTGCACCGACAAGAAAAAACGATTCAAAACGGCCGATCAGCCGCTGGAAGCGATCGCTCCAGGTGGTCAGCAAAATGTACGTGCCTATCATAAGCGGGATTAGCGTCAGGGACAGGTTGAATACAAGCAGTGTTGCCAGTGCCACGCCAACAATCGAGCCCAGCAGGTGCTGCAGTACAAATTGCCACTGTATATCACGCCAGGCCAGTGCCGCACGACTGGTGTTGCTCATAAGTTGAACGGCGCTGTGTACAGGCACCAGCGCAGCCGCTGGCAGGAAAACCGGCAGCGATGCAATTAACAACATACCGCCGCCAAACCCGAAAACGCCCGCGACGGTAGATGTAGAGAAAGCGATCAAGGCAAGTGCAATGACCTGGGGATCTAATGCGGGCAAGGCCTGGCTCAGTGCGAAACGCTGTGATTTGTGCGATTGGCATCACTTAACAAATTGAAAACTAGCAAATTTTGAACTTGCTGTCGCGTTGAACAACTAAAATTAAGCAATGAAAACGGGATTGGTACTTTCAGGCGGCGGTGCGCGTGGCGCCTACCAGGTGGGCGTGTTGAAGGCCATTGCCGACCTGCATCCCAAGCACGCCAGCAATCCCTTTACCATTATCAGCGGCACCTCGGCGGGCGCGATCAATGCAGTCGCGCTGGCGGCCTCGGCGAATAACTTTCGACTCGGCGTAAAAAAAGTTGAGAAGCTCTGGTCCACCTTGCATGTCAATCGCGTGGTCAAGGCGCGCGCAGTGGACCTGGCGTGGAATGCACTGAAGCTGTCATCGGCGCTGTTCAATAAAGGTGTTGCACGGCACAGGCCGCTGGCGATGCTCGACAATGAACCGCTGCGTGAGCTGCTTTCTCATGTGGTGCGATTCAACAATATCCAGCATCGCATCGACGCAGGTTACCTTGAAGCGGTAGCGATTACCGCAACCAGTTACGCTACCGGTAACTCGGTATCGTTTTTCCAGGGCAATGCGCAGCTGGGGCATTGGCGGCGTAACAAGCGTATCGGCGTGCCGGCAATCCTGGATGTGCGTCACCTGCTTGCTTCCTCGGCCATTCCCAGTGTCTTTCCCGCTGAAAAAATTCACCGCCAGTATTTCGGCGATGGTTCGCTCAGGCAGCTCTCACCACTGAGCCCGGCGTTGAAGCTGGGTGCGGATCGCATCGTCGTAATCGGTGTGCGCGGGCACAGCCGCACCTCTATCACTGCCAGGCGAGACCACATGCCTTCTCTGGCACAAACGGTAGGACATATATTCAACTCTGCATTTATTGACTCGCTGGAAAGCGATTTGGACAACCTGCTGCGTATCAACGAGCTTGCCGGCGTGATAGCCAACGAAGCGCCGGAATTTGCCGGCCGCGTGCTCAAGCACATCGACACACTGGTTATTCGCCCCTCGGTGGATTTCGACAAGCTCGCGACTGAGCATTTGTCCGACCTGCCGCGTGGTCTGCGCACAGTGCTGCGCGCGATGGGTGCCGGAGGCAAGAGCGGCGGTGGCAACCTGGCGAGCTACCTGATGTTCGAATCAAGCTACTGCAAGGAGCTGATCCAGTACGGCTACTCAGATGCAATGGCTGCCGCCGACGAGGTCCGTCAATTCTTTTCTCTGCAGGATCCGTCGCACAGCACGCAGCCGGGTGCGTCCGGCGCGGCCACTTACGTTTCGAAGCAGGGCGCCGCCTGACCGGAAAATGCCGTTCAGGGCAAAAACGTGCTCACCAATTACCCCTTGCTCTCCTTTTTTCCAGATTCCCCTTATTTTTCTTGTATTTCTGTTTGACACCCCCAAAACCCGCAATTAGAATGCGCCCTCGCTTTTGCAGGGGGCAGGCGCGCTAGCGCCGCTAAGTAGCCGTCCTGTAAAAGAAATTGCAGCATTTTCGGTGTCTTCCCGGTTACGCGGAGCACTGGTTCTTTTTTTGAGGAGCACACTTTAAGTGGTTCAGAGTCAACGTATCAGGATCCGCCTCAAGGCGTTTGATCACCGTTTGATCGACTCCTCAGCAGCTGAGATCGTGGAAACCGCTCGTCGCACAGGCGCGCAGGTCCGTGGCCCCATTCCATTGCCCACTCGTAAAGAGCGGTTCACTGTTCTCATCTCTCCGCATGTCAACAAGGACGCGCGTGACCAGTACGAAATTCGTACACACAAGCGCCTGATGGACATCGTCGAGCCTACCGAAAAAACCGTCGACGCTTTGATGAAGCTCGACCTGGCGGCGGGCGTCGAAGTACAGATCAGTCTCGGTTAGGCGCGAGCCAAACCAGGCAAACCATTTTTTAGCCTCGGCCGGGTGCAAGCCTGCCGGGATGAAGCACTCCCGAAAGGCACGCCAGTGCAGGTCGGGGGGATCTTCAGTGTAACGCCGTAGCCCGCCGTCGCGGAGTGAGGCGGCCGTAGCGGGTAGCCAGCCCCGTACACTAAGAGGTTTAGACAATGACAATAGGTTTGGTTGGCCGCAAAAGCGGCATGACGCGCATCTTTACCGAAGAGGGTGTCTCGATTCCAGTGAGCGTAGTCGAGGTTGAGCCCAACCGGATTACCCAGGTCAAGACAGCCGCAGCGGATGGCTACGATGCGGTGCAGGTGACGGTCGGTGAGCGTCGCGCAACACGCGTGAATAAATGTGCGGCCGGGCATTTTTCCAAAGCCGAAACCGGCGCCGGACGCGGCCTGTGGGAAATGCGTTTTGCTGGCAGCGACGACGGGCTCACGGTCGGCAGCCAGCTGACGGTCGAGCGTTTTGAGCCTGGCCAGAAAATTGACGTCACCGGCCAGAGCAAAGGCAAGGGTTTCCAGGGCGGCATCAAGCGCTGGAACTTCACCATGCAGGACGCGACCCACGGCAACTCGCTGTCGCACCGCTCCAATGGCTCGATCGGCCAGTGCCAGACGCCAGGCCGTGTTTTCAAGGGCAAGAAAATGTCGGGCCACATGGGTGCCGAGCAGGTCACGGTGCAGAATCTTGAAGTGGTCAGGGTAGACGCCGAGCGCAACCTGATCCTGGTTAAGGGCGCGATCCCGGGTGCGCCGGGCGGCGATGTGCTGATCAAGCCCGCCGTGAAAGCCAAAGCGTAACGCGGCCGAGGAGAACACGAGACCATGCAATTAGCATTAGCAGCGCCTGGCAACGCCTCTGCGGGTTCGGTTGAAGTATCGGACAGCGCCTTTGGAAAAGCCTACAACGAAGACCTGGTGTTCCAGGTTGTCACTGCCTACATGGCAAAAGCGCGGCAGGGTACGCGCGCGCAGAAAACGCGTTCGGAAGTTAGCGGCGGCGGCGCCAAGCCATTTCGCCAGAAAGGCACCGGCCGCGCACGCGCAGGCACCATTCGCAGCCCGATCTGGCGCACTGGTGGCGTAACGTTCGCAGCCAAGCCGCAAAATTTTGAGCAGAAAGTTAACCGCAAGATGTATCGTGCCGCGATGCGCTCCATTTTATCCGAGCTGGCGCGCCAGCAGCGCTTGCTGGTGGTCAAGGATTTCGCGCTGGATACTCCTAAAACGAAAGGCCTGGTAGCCAGGTTGAACGAATACGGGGTCAACGACGCGTTGATCATTACCGAAAATGTCGATGACAACCTCTACCTCGCATCGCGCAACCTGCACAAAACCGATGTTCGCGATGTGCATTCTGCCGACCCGGTTAGCTTGCTCGCTTTCGACAAGGTCGTGATCACTGTTGATGCACTGAAAAAATTTGAAGAGGTGCTGGGATGAACCAGGAACGCCTGTTAAAAGTATTGGTTGCCCCGCATATTTCTGAAAAGGCGGCGCTGGTTGGGGATTATTCCAACGCCGTGGTGTTTCGCGTTATGCCCGATGCGACCAAGCGCGAAGTTGCCGCTGCCGTTGAAAAGCTTTTCAAGGTCAAGGTCAATGCGGTGCAGGTCAGTAATGTAAAAGGCAAGCTGAAACGCAACCGCTTTGGCGTTGCGCGCAAGCCCAACTGGAAAAAGGCTTATGTGAGCCTTGCCGAAGGGCACGATATCGATTTCGCGCTGGCTGACTAGGCCCGCGCAATAGAGTTTTGGCAAAGAGTTACGGAGATTAGCGCAGATGCCAGTCGTCAAGAGCAAACCCACATCGCCCGGGCGGCGTTTTGTGGTGCGGGTGGTCAACCCCGACCTGTACAAGGGTGCTCCGCATGCGCCGTTGCTCGAGAAAAAGCGCAAAACGGGTGGCCGAAACAACGCGGGTCGCATTACCACGCGGCATCGGGGTGGCGGCCATAAACAGCACTATCGGGTGGTGGATTTCAAACGAGGCAAGGACGGCATTGCTGCCAAAGTTGAGCGCATTGAGTACGATCCAAACCGCACCGCGCACCTTGCGCTGCTGCTTTACGCCGATGGCGAGCGCACTTATATCATTGCGCCCAAGGGTGTAAAGGCGGGCGATAGCCTGGTGTCTGGCGACGCCTCGCCGATCAAGCCGGGTAACTGCCTGCCACTGCGCAATATTCCGGTCGGTAGCCAGATTCATTGCATCGAGTTGAAGCCGGGCAAGGGCGCGCAGATGGTGCGCTCCGCTGGAGGCAGCGCGCAGCTGGTAGCTCGCGAAGGCACCTATGCAACCTTGCGGATGCGCTCGGGAGAGATGCGGAAAGTATTAAGCGAGTGTCGCGCAACGCTGGGTGAAGTATCCAACAGCGAACACAACCTGCGTTCGCTGGGCAAAGCGGGCGCTTCCCGCTGGCGCGGCGTGCGACCCACCGTCCGCGGTGTTGCGATGAACCCGGTCGATCACCCGCACGGTGGTGGCGAGGGTCGTACCTCTGGTGGGCGTCATCCGGTATCGCCCTGGGGTGTGCCGACCAAGGGATACAAAACACGCAAGAACAAGCGTACCGACAGCGTGATTGTGCGTCGGCGCCGAACCAAATAAGTAGGCCGGAGGAAATACAACGTGCCACGCTCTTTGAAAAAAGGCCCCTTTATCGACCTGCACCTGATGCGCAAGATCGAGGTCGCCAACGAAAAAAATGAAAAGCGGCCGATCAAGACCTGGTCGCGGCGTTCGATGGTTGCGCCGGATATGGTCGGGCTGACGATCGCGGTTCACAATGGCCGCCAGCATGTGCCGATTTTTGTGACCGAAGACATGGTGGGGCACAAATTGGGCGAATTCGCGCCAACGCGGACTTTCCGCGGTCATGTGGCCGACAAGAAAGCCAAGCGTTAAACGTATATATCGGGGTTTGAGATGGAAGTGTCAGCAAAGCTGAGTGGCGCACAAATTTCTGCACAAAAGGTGCGACTGGTCGCCGACCAGATCCGCGGCAAACGTGCGGAAGATGCGCTGGATATTCTCTCATTCAGCAAGAAAAAAGCGGCGGGTCTCGTGCTTAAAGTGCTGAATTCGGCGATTGCCAACGCCGAGCACAATGAAGGCGCCGATGTCGACGAACTCAAGGTATCAACCGTGTTTGTCAACGAAGGTCGCACCATGAAGCGCCTCAAGCCACGCGCCAAGGGTCGCGCCGACCGTATTCTCAAGCGCGCTTGCCATATAACAGTCAAAGTCGCCGATTAACCTGGCGCGGTAGGAGAAGACCAGATGGGTCAAAAAGTTCATCCGACAGGCATTCGCCTTGGCATCACCAAGCAGCACAGCTCGATTTGGTATGCAGAGGGCAAAGACTACGCGAAGCGGCTGGTAAGTGACCTGCAGGTACGCGACTACGTCGAAGACAAGCTCAAGAATGCCTCGGTGAGCAAAGTCGTTATTGAGCGTCCCGCGCAAACCGCACGCATCACGATTCACACGGCAAGACCAGGCATCGTTATTGGCAAGAAAGGTGAAGATGTAGACAAGCTGCGCAAGGAACTGGCGCAAAAAATGGGTGTGCCGGTGCACATCAACATTGAGGAAATTCGCAAGCCCGACCTCGATGCCAAGCTGGTAGCGCAGAATATTGCCGGCCAACTGGAGCGCCGCGTGATGTTTCGCCGCGCGATGAAACGCGTCGTGCAAAACGCTATGCGGGCCGGAGCGGAAGGTATCAAGGTCCAGGTTGGTGGTCGGCTCGGCGGTGCCGAGATTGCGCGCTCCGAGTGGTACCGCGAGGGTCGCGTGCCGCTGCACACGTTGCGCGCTGATATCGATTACGCCACCTATGAGGCGCTGACTACTTACGGCATCATTGGCATAAAGGTTTGGATTTTCAAAGGCGAAGTGCTCGACGTCGAAGCGCCGGCAGAAGCAGCCGCTGGCGGCAGGGGTTAAAGGTTCAGTTCTATGTTGCAACCGAAGAGAACAAAATTTCGCAAAATGCAGAAGGGGCGCAACCGCGGCCTGGCGCATCGCGGCAGCAAGGTGAGCTTTGGCGAGTTCGGCCTTAAGTGCACTGGTCGCGGACGTATTACTGCGCGGCAAATAGAAGCGGCGCGACGTGCGATGACGCGGCACATCAAACGCGGTGGCAAGATATGGATTCGCGTATTCCCCGACAAGCCGATTACACAAAAGCCGCTGGAAGTCCGGCAGGGTAAGGGTAAGGGTAATGTCGAGTATTGGGTGGCGCAGGTCCTTCCGGGTAAGGTTTTGTACGAAGTGGAAGGCGTATCCGAGACGCTGGCGCGCGAGGCGTTTGCGCTAGCGGCAGCCAAGCTGCCACTGCCTACAACCTTTGTCAAACGCACGGTGATGTAAATGAAAGCCAGCGATTTAAGGAACAAGACCAGCGAAGAGCTGGGCGTGGAACTGAACAAGCTGCTCGAAGAGGGCTTCAGGCTGCGCACGCGCAAAGCGACCGGGCAATTAAGCCAGTCGCATTTGCTCAAGCAAACACAAAGAGATATCGCGCGCGTGAAAACCGTGCTGCGTGAACAGGCTAAATAAGGCATAGGTATGGCTGAACAACAGAAACTGGTTCGCCGAATCACCGGCAAGGTCGT
>JBATGO010000409.1:0-1793 GCA_049665845.1 Pseudomonadales bacterium
CCACGATACCCTCGCCTGATCCCGGTGGTGTCGATAGCGATGGTGACGGTGTAAGCGACGCGCTGGAAATCGCGTTTGGTGCAAGCCCGTTGGATAGCGAGTCTTTACCTGGCCAGGCTGGCGCAACCTACCTGATTGAGAATGTTCCAGTGCTCGGCGTCTTTAGCGCGGCGGCACTGGCATTGCTGCTGTTGGGTGGCGGTTTATCCTCTGCGCGCCGTCGCAAGGCCGGTTTGCTGGCGGTTACAGCCGTGATCCTGTTGCCGCTGGATTTGCTGGCAGGCGCAGCAACCCGCATTCAACTGGTTGCGCACATTCCGGTACCACCGCCGATGCCGCAACTCCTCGGCATCGCAGCAGCGAACGCAAGCTCGCTGGAAGCCAACCCTGCTGTTGGCCCGGCCACTTCGGCAGTCGATGGCAACATGCTTAGCCGTTGGGGTTCGCAATTTACCGATGACGAATGGATATCGCTCGATTTTGGATCTACCCGCACCCTTACAGAAGTAATTATCCATTGGGAAGCGGCCAACGCAGCCACCTACAAGATCCAGGGGTCGTCCGACAATATCAACTGGGTAACGCTGTCCACCGAATTCGGCGGCACATTTGGCGCACGTACTGACGTGGTCACCTTGTCGGGCAGCTACCGCTATATGCGCATGCTGGGCCTGACACGTTCCAGCCAATACGGTTATTCAATTTTTGAAATGCAGGTCTACGGCCTGCCCGCCCCGGAAGCTGACGCCGACGCCGACGGCGTAAGTGACAGCAGCGATTTGTGCCCGGGTACGCCCCCGGGCAGCACTGTGGATGCAACAGGATGTATTGTCACTGATAGTGACGGCGACGGCGTGCCTGATGGTTCGGATTTGTGCCCGGGTACTGCGCCGGGTGCCACGGTTGACGGAACAGGATGTGTGATTGTGATACCGGTTAACGAGGTCACATCAATCAACGATATGCTGGCCGGTGGTGCAGGCTCCAGCCAACCGGGTTTAACGCTGTATATTTTTGACAATGATCCGCCGCCACCGGCCGCAACCAGCAACTGCAATGGTGGTTGTGCAACGTCGTGGCCGCCATTGCTGGTAAGCGACGGCATTGCATCAGGGGTTGCCGGCCTCGGCACGATTGTGCGAAGCGACAGTACCGTACAGGCAACACACAACGGCAGGCCGCTTTATTATTACATCGGCGATACCGCGAGCGGGCAGACCAACGGGGATGGCGTAGGTGGTGTGTGGCATACCGTACCTTACGTACTCACGATCACACCCTTGTTCGATAACACCACAGCACTTGAACCGGAACTCCAGCTTGATACAGGCTCCGCCCTAATCACGCGCCTTGCCGATCGTGCGCGCGACCGGCATGCGCGCGAAGCGCAGTTCCAGCAGTATGATCACTATCTCTCTTTTTATTGGGAGCACCGCACCGCAGAGATCGAAATTATCGATACCGTGGGCCACGGCGGCGATACCATTACCTTCAACGTAATTACCGAGTGGCCGCTGATTACAAACCAGGAAGAATTGCGTTTCTTCCACTTGAACGCTGCGGTGTATGCCAATAACGGCACGCTGGATCCGGTGCCGGGGCTGGACGCTCCGCCGCCTTCAACCCGCAAGCACTACACTCGCAGCGTGACCTCGAACCCGGTGACAAACCAGCCGCTGCAAGTCGGCGACCGTATGGAGTTTGAACTCAGCCAGTTCCTGGCTGCGCCGCCCAACGGACGCTCCAATTATTACGGCACGGCGATCCTCTATATCGTTGGCCAGGGCGTGGTT
>JBATGO010000410.1:0-2404 GCA_049665845.1 Pseudomonadales bacterium
GTTCAGTGGTACGCCGCTGAATGCCGATGTTGGCACGATCAGCGTGGAAGTCACTGCCGACGACGGCAATGGTGGAACCCCGGCCACGGATACCTTCGATATCGTGGTCAGCAACACACCCGACGCCCCGCTCATCGGTGGTATCGATACCGGCAGCGTTACCGAGGATGTCGATCCCGATACCGACGGCCTGCTGGAAGTGGCCAACGCACTGACCATTGCCGATCCCGATGTCGGCGAGTCCAGCTTCGTCGCCGGGACGATTAACGGCACCTACGGTGACCTCGTCATTGATGCCGCTGGTAACTGGAGCTACAGCGCTGACAATACCCAGGCGGCGATACAAAGCCTTGACGTCACCGAGTTCATCACCGACACCCTCACGGTCACCACTGCTGATGGCACCACACACGATATTGTCATCACGATCAATGGCGCCGAGGACGCATCAGTACAGGGCGGTACCAGCACCGGCACCGTCACTGAAGACGGCGGCGCGATCGGCAACAGCCTGACCATCACCGATGTCGACACCAATGACAACCCGGTCAGCTACAACGACGTTGCTGCAACCGCCGGCAGCAACGGCTACGGCGACTTTGCCATCAGCGGCAACGCCTGGACCTACACACTCAACAATGCACTCGCTGCGATCCAGTCTCTCGATACCGGCGATACACTAAGCGACAGTTTTACCTTTAGCGCCACCGACGGTTCCACCCAGCTGGTGACGGTCACCATCAACGGCGCCGAGGATGCGCCCACCGCCAGTGACAACACGCTGTCGATGATCCAGGGCAATACCCTCACGCTCAACACCGCCGACTTCGGCTTTGCCGATGTCGATACGGGCGACACGCTGGCCAGTGTGCGCATCACCGCACTCGCCAGTGCCGGCGACCTGCAGCTGGCCGGTACCAGTGTCGCCCTCAACCAGGTTATTACCCGCACCGACATCGATGCCGGCCAGCTGGCTTTTGTGCCTGCACCCAGCGGCAGTGGCGTCGGCTACGCCAGCTTTGCGTTCAGCGTCAACGACGGTGCGCTCAATAGCACAGCATCAAACACCATCGACATCGATGTGACCCCGCTGCCCGAACCCGAAGAGCCCGAACAGCCGCCGGAAGAACCCGAAGAGCCAACTGTCGACCGGGTCACAGAGCCCGAGCCCGAGCCAACACCCGAGCCTGCCCCGGAGACCGACCCCGGCGAGGTCCCGGTGATCGCCCCGGTTGTGGACGATGGGATCAACAAGCCCGGTATCGAGCTGCCGCAGCCGATCAGCGGCGAAGCCGCTGTCGAGCTCGCCCTGTTTGACGATGACGACAGGGACGGGATATCGAGCCTGTTGCCCAAACATGTCGACCTGCACAACCTCAGCCTCTCGGCGATCGATATCGAGCATCTACAATTACTGGAGTACCAGTCGCTGTTCGACAACGACGACTTCGTGCGGGCACTCGATGATCTCGGCGTGACCTTCGACAGGGCCGCTGCAGAGGAGCAGGCAGAATACAGCCTCGGCGCCGAGACCCGCCTTGGCATCGCGGTCAGCCTGTCGGCAGGCTTTGTCAGCTGGGCACTGCGCGCCGGCTCACTGCTCGCCAGTGTGTTCTCCGTTATGCCACTGTGGAAACAGCTTGATCCGCTGCCAATTGTGGGCACGAAGGATGAAGATGAAGAAGATGTGTCAGCATCCAGCGAGCACGAACAAGAAGCAGCACTTGAAGAAACAACCGGTCCCAACGATCCGGAAAATCGTGAAAAACGCAACGAGAGAAAGATCGAAGATCTGTTTAACGGGGGTAACTCGCACTAACAGCGAGCGCTAATTATGAAAAAGCTACTCAATTCACCGCTCACGCGTATTAGCATCGGCTTGACCATGCTGACGATCAGCATCCTGCTAATCGCAGATTTGCTTGGGCTGGTTCCGAACCAGAATTCAGCCGAGCTGCAATCGAGGAAGGCAATCTCGGAATCGCTCGCGGTACAGGTCTCGCACAACATATCCAAGGGCCAACTGGACATTGCAGAGACGCTGGTACGATCACTGGTAGAAAGAAATCCTACAATACTTTCCGCTGCCGTGAGAAAAGGTCTTGCCGAGGGCCTGATAAGTTATGGCGATCATGCGCAACACTGGAGCTTGAAGCCGCTCGAAGAATCCAACGCAGAACAGGTTCGAGTACCTATTTTTAAGGACAGGCAACGCTGGGGCAGCGTTGAAATCGCCTTTGAACGCCTGGGCAAAGACAACGGCTTGCTGGGCAACGGCATTGCTATGGTAATTCTTTACATGATACCGGCAGGCTTCCTCGCATACCTGCTCTTCCTGAAAAGAGCCCTGCAGGAACTGAACCCCGACGCTGTTATACCAGAGCGCGTAAGCGCGGCGCTAGAC
>JBATGO010000411.1:0-2765 GCA_049665845.1 Pseudomonadales bacterium
CGCACCATATGTCCGCACACTCGGCAAGGGCACGCAAAGAAGCCGCTCGCTAACGCGCGAGGAAGCGCGGCAGCGCAGCTAGTAATCATTACTTTTTCAATATTTCAGTGGACCGCTCCGTGTCGTACTCCGCCCTTCGCGGTACCCGAAAATAAATTCGTGATTGCAAAATCAGCTAAAGTTCGCAAACCACAGTCACGGGGATGCAATGTTAAAAATATTTGACATTGCGTATTTCGCTCGGTATTCTCCTTGTTAAGTAAACTAAACAAAGAGAATGTACCATGGCTTTCCATGAAAAATCGGCGTGGATCATGTTGATCGCGCTTCTAATAACCGGTTTGCTCTACTTTTCGACCGTGTTGTCGATGTCACAGGCGCTTGGCGACATAGCGCCCCCGAATATCCCCATACTTGTGGTCTTTACCGTCGCGCTAACGCTGTTCGCAATTGTTGGACATATTGTTGTTGCTGCGCTTTCTGCCAGAGAAGCGAACCGTACACTCGATGAAAGAGAACGCAAAATAGGCGATCGCGCAGGCAATTTTTCGAGCTATCTTTTCGGCTTGGGTATCGTGCTTGCGCTGGGGATCTATTTATTTTCTAGAAACGGCGATCTGATCTTTTATGCAGTTTTTGGCAGCCTGATAATCGCGCAGATTTTTGAGTATTTACTGCAATTATACTTTTACCGTGCGAAATTCGACTGATGGTGAGTCGAATCCCAATCACTAACAAGGTTCGCGAATTGCGCGAAGAACATAACGCGATGACACAAACAGAACTGGGTGAACTTATTGGTGTAACCCGGCAGACTATTGCAGCTATTGAGCAGGGGCGATACTCCCCTTCGCTGGAAACGGCATTTCGTATTGCGCAGGTATTCAGCGTGGGCATTGATGATGTATTTGGCTGGCAGGAATAAGCCTCGGCGCACAGAAAATCTGCCGCTATAGTAGCCGGCGTCATAAAGACACCATGAGTTTTACGACAGTAATCGCAAGGTTACTGTCGATTAGTGTTAGATGCCTATTCTTTGCGAGTAAGCATTAAAACCATGATTGCTTTGTGGTGCGGGTTTAACCGATTGCCGCTTGCCAGGCGACGCTTTCGCAATACTGCAATTACGCTTTGTGCTCGCGTCGGGCGAGGCCCAGGCCGAGCAGGCCAAGGCTTAACAGCGCAATGCTGCCAGGTTCCGGCACCGCGGCGCTGAATGCGATTCTCGCGCACGCGCTGTCTTTGCAACTGTCAAACCGGTCGCTGCCGGAGTACACGGAGCCATCGCCGAGGATTGCCGAAGCGACGACTTCCTTGCCGGCGCGGAAAAAGTCCGCCGACAGATTTCCGCCGAGACCGGTTAGGCTAAAACTCGCGCCGAAGCCATTGTCCTGGTCGAACGTATCCGCCGGGTTAAAAAAGATGCTTAGCAGGTTGCGGTCGCTGTTGTCGGCATCGTTCGGATCAGGGCTGTCGGATACCAGGAAACTGATGTCGCTTTTCGGCATGCCATAAGCTGTCTCGATCGCCAGGTTTTTCCATTTGGCATTGGATTCTCCATCACCGGCGGTCAGGTCAATATCCAGCCGCGTGATGCATTCGCCGCTGGCGCATTGCGGCAGGTTGCCGAAGCCCCAGTGCACATCCATAAACAGGTTGCCATCGTTGCTCCCGTCGTAACCGTCACTGACTACGATATCCAGCGTAGGAAACGCATAGGCACCACTGCTAGCCCCCAGTGCGAGCGTTACTGCTCCTATAAAATGCTTGATTTTCATTGTTGTTCCCAAGATTGTTTTTCTAAAAGGTGAAGTTTTTTTTACAAAGGACGCGTCCACAGGGCCGGCGGGCTGCTTAAAGCAGTTACCATGCCAGTAACGATTAATCCATATACAGCAATGGTTTGCGGGAGCAGGTATCGTTCCGCCACAATCTTCTGTAAGAAAAGTCGACAGTCTGTCTCTTGCGTTTGTGCTTCAGCTGGCCGGGGAGCCTTGTAACCACCCGCCTGGATGTTGTCGAACTCCTGTCTTGATGTCGGCTTGCGCCTTGGCGAGCCCGGCGGCTACATGCCAACTGGTGTTGGGTATACTGGCCGCATCAAAAACCGGGAGATCAGCGATGCTGCTCGACACACCTGTCTGTGATTTCGGCTGGAAGGCGCCGGACTTTACGCTGCAAGATGCCAGTGGCGCCAGCTTCACGATGCGTGAACAGCTTGGCAACAAGGGACTGTTGATCGCCTTTATCTGTAATCACTGTCCCTATGTGCAGCGCATAGCAGGCAGGCTGGCTGCGGACACAAAGCAGCTTATGGATGAAGGTGTTGCCGTGCTGGCGATCATGTCAAACGGCTACGAAAATTACGCCGCCGATTCGCCTGCAAACATGCAGCGATTTGCCAGCCAGCATGGCTTTTTGTTTCCCTATCTTGTTGACCATGATCAGTCGGTTGGCAGGCGCTATGGCGCAATCTGCACGCCGGATTTTTTCGGCTTTAACAGCAGCGGCGAGTTGCAGTACCGTGGCAGGCTCGATGATGCCGATGAGCGCGGTGTTGAAAACAGAACGCCCGAACTGGTCAATGCAATGCAATTGATTGCTGCTACCGGCCAGGGCCCGCGAGCGCAAACGCCGAGCATGGGCTGTTCAATCAAGTGGCGCGACGATAACCAATGATTATTGATGCCTGGGGCCAGCACCCAACCCTGCGCCAGATGCAGGACCCGATGTTTGCCTCCCTGCAGCGCTGGACAGGGCAGGGC
>JBATGO010000412.1:0-2505 GCA_049665845.1 Pseudomonadales bacterium
CCGGTGTCCAGTTCGGGGTAGGGTGGACCGGAAACAACGGTAACCTGATGCCCGGCATCAGCGAGAGCTTTGGCGAGGTATTTGATATAAATGCCCTGGCCGCCGACGTGCGGGTGGCTGCGATAGCCGAGCAGGGCGATACGCAGCGCACCTGGTTCCTGTTCACCGGATGCAGCGCGATGGTTGCCTCCGGTGTGCGCCTTAGCGTCGCCGCAATCGCGTTCGGCAAGGGCCGCAGTGGGTCGACGCGCCGCTTCGATGCATGCTGGTGCTTTACTGGACCTTTTTTTTTGCGGGTAGTCCGTGCCGACAGGAATTTGCACGCTCAATGCGCCACCTGCACGCGACGCGGTTTATCGCGACGGTAATGCGGCGCTTGTCGGGCTGGTTGTTGCATGGGCTTTATTTGTGACAACGGGGTCAGGAAATTGGCGTGCACTTGATGTCCTGCGAGGAGCCGGACCCGGGTGGGCGGAGAAAAGGGAGCGCGGAGTTTACCACGCCCGTATAACCCTTGGACAATCGCCAGGAGACGCGTGCCTGTCCCTGAAGTGGTCAGAATACAAGCAATCCAGACCGCCAGCGAGGTAATACCTGCGTGACCAAACTGCAGCGCCCAGACGCTATTTTTTTCGACCTCGACGAGACGCTGATCGATAATACGCGCCCGGTAGCCCAGCTATTTCTCGAGGTTTTCGCCGTGCACCAGCCGGCTGCAGTGCGTGATGGGCAAATCCTTGAGCCAGTCCTGCAAGCGCTGCGCGAGCAGGTCGGCACTTTGTGGCAGGGCATGTTTGATCTGACAGAACGCGATCTTGTGAGCGCGATGTTTGATCGCACCCTGCGCTATTGCGAGCAGCATTGCGACATTGGTATCGACGTTAGCGCATCGTCGCTCATGGCAAGGCAGCTCGAACAGATTGGCGCGCGAGCGATTCAACCCAGGTCTGGCGCACTGCAGGTGCTGGAGGCGCTGCGTGCAAGGGGCGTTGCGCTCGGCATCATTACCAATGGCATCGCAAGCATGCAGATGGCCAAGGTTCGGCAACTTGCCCTGCACCAGTGGGTCGATACTGTGGTGGTGAGTGAAATGGCGGGCGCGCATAAGCCGGACGCGAAAGTATTCGCGTATGCGTTAGAAAAAATCGGCGTTGCGGCGATGCGAGCCTGGCATGTTGGTGACCACCCGTTAAACGATGTTACCGGCGCGAAGCGCAGCGGCATGAGCGGAATCTTATACGCGCCAGACGAGAACGATGCGGGGCGATTTGAAGCTTGTACTCAAAGCATGCTTGAACCGGATCATCGGGCCAGGCACTTGCTGGAGATTCTTGATTTGTTCGAGACCGGTGAAGCATCCTGACGCTGTGCAACAGTGCAACAGTGCAACAGTGCAACAGTGCAACAGTGCAAAAGCGTTAGTCTGCAGGTCAGAAGATACCGGTCGCCTTCAGGTAGGCCTGCACAATCGAATCGCCCCACAGCAGGGCGATCCAACCGGCCATTGCGAGGTAGGGGCCAAACGGTATAGGCCGGCTTTTTTCGCGATCGGCGAACAGAATCATGGCTATACCGCATACGGCGCCGACCAGCGACGATAACAGGATGATGACCGGCAGCATTTGCCAGCCCAGCCAGGCACCCAATGCGGCGAGCAGTTTGAAGTCCCCGTAACCCATGCCTTCCTTGCCAGTGGTTAATTTGAACAGCCAGTACACTGACCACAGCGAAAGGTAACCGGCGATGGCGCCCCAGAGCGCGCTTTCCAGCGTTGTGAACAGTTCAAAATAATTGGCTATGAGGCCGGCCCAGAGCAGTGGCAGTGTCAGGCTGTCGGGTAGCAGGTAGGTGTCGTAATCAATTCCGGTCAGCGCGACCAGCACCCAGGTGAGTGCGACCGCTGCCAGCGCCGCAGCCGGGTTGGCAAACAGCTGCCATGCGACAAAAGCGCTGAGTAATGCAGTGATGGCTTCCACAGTCGGATAGCGTGCACTGATGGCTGTCTTGCAGGATTTGCATTTACCACCGAGCGCAAGGTAGGAAAGGACCGGGATATTTTCCAGCGCGCTGATCGGGTGCGCGCACTGCGGGCAGCGCGAACGCGGGGTTGAAAGGTTAAATACCGGCGCGTTTTCGTCGCCTGCCTGCGCGGCAGCGGTGGTGACCGGATCGCCGTCAGTGGCGGCGTATTGCTCAAGCTCCCGGCGCCAGCCGTTTTCCATTATGATTGGCAGCCGGTATATCACGACGTTCAGGAAACTGCCCACCATCAGGCTGAACAAGGCAACGGTAAAGGTGAAGGCGATCTGGTTGTCCAGCAGGTAGTGCAATGCTTGCATAGTTAAGGGCTTGGCCGGAAAGGCTTCAGTTCAGGAGCGCCGCAATAGTGCCGCGGTGCGAGTTTTTCTGCTCGATCAAAGCCTGTAAAAAAAGGCGCCATCAGGCGCCCTTTCCACGTGCATAGATAGCTACACTACCGCGCCGAGTTGGAATATTGGCAGGTAC
>JBATGO010000413.1:0-3398 GCA_049665845.1 Pseudomonadales bacterium
CGCCTACTTCGGACTCTTTTACCACCTCTAGCCGCGGGCACACTGCGAGGCTGGGGCACAGCGGCACCGGTTTGCCGCGGTTCTTGATCACCCGTCGTCCTGCGGATAAACTCTTGCGGTCAGGAGCAGTTGTAGGAGTGTAGCTCAGCTTGGTAGAGCACTGTCTTCGGGAGGCAGGGGTCGGAGGTTCAAATCCTCTCACTCCGACCAAAATAAAAAAGGTGCCCTCGGGTGCCTTTTTTATTAGTCCTGGTTTTTTAGCGCTTTTTAGGTCTCTGCAAATTTTTTATCATTTCATTGCACCGGGTTAGCTGCGCGTATGCCGGTACACTTTAAATGCATGCGCGTGGCGCTCGTCGCGCGGGTGCTCATGAATTATCTCGCTGTGCCAATCGCTGAAATCAAACGCGGGTAACATCGCATCCCTTTCCGCATCTATGTCGATTTCCAGGTCGACAACCGTTTCATATACGGCATTCGCCCGCGGCAGCGCAGCGACAAAAAATTGTACGCCGCCAATAACAAATAGCGACGGGTTGTCCTGCCAGCCAACTTCCAGCGCTTCATCCAGAGAATGCGCCAGCACGATACCCGGCGCCGCGCTGTAGTCGCGCTGCCCGGTAATCACGATGTTCAACCGGCCTGGCAAGGCCGACTCGTGATCCTCATAGGTCTTGCGCCCCATTATGATTGGCTTGCCCATCGTGGTTTGCTTGAAGTGAGCAAAGTCAGCTGGTAATTGCCATGGAATACGCCCCCTCTTGCCGATGCAGTTATTGCGCGAGCGTGCGTATATCATTGACAGCGTGCGTGGCGGCTGTTCTTCGCCTGACCTTGCTGCGCTCATCTGTTCATACTCATTTCTTCATACTCGTTTCTTCATACTCGCCATTTCACGCCGATTCCTGGTACGCAATTAAATAGATCCTTTCAATATTATCCAGCGCTCATCTGCTCTTGCACAGCTTGTAGAATGTGCCGTTTTTTTACTGTAATGTCACCAGTGCACGCGCTGCCTGCATGATGCGGATCTCGTGCGTTGCTTCGATTTCCTTTCGCTCAGCTTCGAAAACCTTGCGTTGGGTCATATCGAGTTTACGCCAATCTTCAAGGATCGGAATATGCGCGGTCGCGTTGGCGAGATCGATAAAAGCGGTATAGCTCTCGGCTGTGTTTTCGACTCCTGGCAGGCCCCGCGCCAAAGCGGTTATACGAATCGCAGCTTCGGTTGAGGAAACCTGCCCCTGCAACAGACAGCGCGCCAGTACGTGGATACTTTCGCGACTACCGAGTGTATGAGAAGCTGTGTTGTTACCTGCCGGTGACCGGGCATTCACGTGCAGTGAGCCAGCATGAGCTGCAGAACCTGGAGTTGCCTCGCGCTGCTGTTTTTTGAACCTGGCAAGCCTGAAGAGCAGCCAGGCAGCATATGCGGACAGCGCTGCCACGATTGCAAACATAATCATTACAACGTAGTCGGGCATGCAGGCTCGCTTGTTGCATCGGGTTTCACTGTAAATTTAATAATCACTGTATTTTTTCGCACTGCCCCGCACCTGGTCGACGGGATAATTTCGCTCATTGATTTCAACCTTGCGCGCTACCGCCTGCAGAATGTCTATGCCAAGCTCATCCGCGAGTCGCGCAAGGTAGAGCTGCACATCGGCGATTTCTTCAGCAACGCACTGCAATTGCCGCGCGTCCAGCTCGCGCGACTGCGCTTCGCTCAGCCACTGGAAATGTTCCAGCAGTTCCGCTGCCTCCACACTCAGCGCCGCGGCCAGGTTTTTCGGCGACTGAAACTGTTGCCAGTCGCGCACCTGTGCGAAGCCCGCCGCATGCTGGCGTATATCCTCTAGTGTTTTCATGCATAAACCTGCCTGCATTG
This sequence comes from Pseudomonadales bacterium, assembly GCA_049665845.1. GTDB lineage: Bacteria > Pseudomonadota > Gammaproteobacteria > Pseudomonadales > UBA7434 > UBA7434. The sequence continues at coordinate 1,889 of JBATGO010000413.1, forward strand.
CGCGCTGGTCATTATGTGCCGTTGGCGTCTTGTTGCGCCAATGTCGTGGTCGCTATTATATGCTGGTAGCGTCCCAGCCACTTGTAGGGTGCCAGCTCGCTATATCGCAGTTCCATAGCCAATACATCATCTTCGCACTGGTGGCCGCCGCGCCTCTCGACCACGTAGTCATGAAATACGCGGATGCCGCTTTCGCCGATCACCTGTAAACCTGCCTGTTGCAGCCACTGTAAAACGACATCACGATCACACGCGGAGTTTGGTGTAAGACTGCCACTGTCGGAACGATAGCTTGAGCTTCTATTGAGCAGGTCAAAATTGCCGCGCACAAGGTTGCGATAGGTTTTTCCGGCAGGATTGTAGTAACACAGTGAAAGAAGGCCACCGTCGGCCAGTGCGCCGCGCAGCTTCGGCAGTAACAATTCGGGCTCGGCCAGCCATTCAAGCAGCGCGTGGCAAAGTATGATATCGAACTCGCCGCTGCGCGTTGCCAGCGACTGGTAGGCTCCGTGATGCCAGCGAAATTGCTCATCGACGCCGGCCAAAACTGCCTGGCTGCGCGCTTTGTCCAGCATTGCCGCGCTCAAATCGTTGTACAGGATGCGATGCCCCCTGGCCGCAAGTTGCACAGATATCTGTGCCAGCCCACCGCCTGCGTCCAGAATTTCGAGGGGGCCTCCCTTGCGCTGTTCAAGCCATGCGAGCCGCTCCAGCAGGTCGCGCCAGATCACCGCGAGACGGATCTTGCCCTTCAGGCCGCCGTAGACGCGACGTTCGAAGCGATCAACAAGCTTGTCGAAATTTTTATCCACGGGGACAGTTTACTTAATTCCTCCGGAATTAAGTAAACTGTCCCCACTGTTAACAGGAGGGCATAGAAATGGCCAATATCTACGAACACAGTTTTGCCATGTCAGATGGCAGCCGTCAATCGCTTGCCGATTATCGCGACAAGGTACTGTTGCTGGTAAACACTGCGAGCAAATGCGGCTTTACCCCACAGTTCGAAGGGCTGGAAGCGCTGCACAAAAAATATGGCGAGCGCGGCCTGGTTATTGTGGGCTTTCCCTGCAACCAGTTTGGCAACCAGGATCCGGGCAGCATCGACGAAATCACTGAATTCTGCCAGATAAACTATGGCGTCAGCTTCCCGATAGCCGAAAAAATTGAAGTCAATGGCAAGGGCACTCACCCGCTTTTCGCTGATCTCAAAAAGACCGCACCCGGATTACTGGGCTCGGAAAAAATCAAATGGAATTTCACCAAGTTCCTGGTGCCGCCCGGTGGCAAATCGGTCAAGCGCTATGCCCCGACCACCAAGCCGGAAGACCTGGAAAAGGATATTGAGGCGTTGTTGTAAAAGAATTGAGTCATTGGGGTCAGAGTGAAATAGTAATTGGGGTCAGAGTAAAATTTCCCAATAAATTATTTATTTGGCATCAGCACCTAGACGGAATTTTTACTCTGACCCCAATTACTTTCTGACCCTAATTCTTTTCCTACCCTGACC
>JBATGO010000414.1:0-6511 GCA_049665845.1 Pseudomonadales bacterium
CTGCAAGCGAACAGCCAGGATCTCGACAGCGCCCGCAGCGCCGGGCTGGACGCCGCCCTGGTCGACCGGCTTGCGCTGGGCGATAACGGCATCGATGCCATGCTCGAGGGGCTCGCGCAGGTCGCCGCGCTGCCCGACCCGGTCGGTGAAATCAGTGCCATGCGCAGCATGCCTTCGGGCATACAGGTCGGTCGCATGCGCGTACCGCTGGGTGTAATTGGCATCATCTACGAGTCTCGCCCCAACGTGACAATCGACGCGGCCAGCCTCTGCCTGAAATCGGGCAACGCCGCCATTCTGCGCGGCGGCTCCGAAGCGGCGCTTTCCAACGCGGCTATCGCCGCAGCCATAGCTGCAGGTTTGTTGCAGGCGGGCCTGCCGGCTGCCACCATCCAGGTACTCGAAACCACCGATCGCGCCGCAGTGGGCGAACTTATTACCATGCCGGACTATGTCGATGTGATCGTGCCCCGTGGTGGCAAGGGCCTGATCGAGCGCATCAGCCGCGATGCAAAAGTTACTGTGATCAAGCATCTCGACGGCAACTGCCATGTTTACATCGATGACGACGCAGAGGCCGACATGGCGGTAAACATCGCGGTTAATGCGAAGACCCAGCGCTTTGGCACCTGCAACACCGCTGAGTCGCTGTTGGTCGCCGCAAGCCGCGCGGCCGAGTTGCTTCCTGCTATTGCCGCAGAAATGGCAGAACACAACGTGGTGCTTCGGGCCTGCCCACGCGCCGCTGCGATACTTGAAGCAGCGAAGTCCAACTGTGCCGTGCAGGCTGCCACCGAAGACGACTGGTATGCTGAATACCTTGCGCCGCTGCTTGCGGTCAAAGTGGTCGCCGGCCTCGACGAGGCGATCGCGCATATAGCAAAGTACAGTTCCCGCCATACCGAGTCGATCGTAACCAACAACCATGCGCACGCGATGCGTTTTTTGCGCGAAGTCGATTCCAGTTCGGTCATGGTTAATGCCTCGACGCGTTTCGCCGACGGCTTTGAGTACGGGCTCGGTGCAGAAATCGGCATTTCAACCGATAAAATCCATGCACGCGGCCCGGTAGGCCTGGAAGGCCTGACCTCGCAAAAATATGTCGTGCTCGGTACCGGACAGGTACGCGGTTAACGCGTTATGTATTTGCCCGGTATATTCGATGGCGCCAGGCCTTGACCCAGCGAATCGGCATTCTCGGCGGCAGTTTTGACCCCGTGCATCGCGGCCATATCGAAAGCGCGAAAGCGCTGCTTGAAAAACTTCAGCTCGACCGACTACTGCTGGTTCCGGTCGCGCAACACGCGTTCGGCAAAAAGCCGCTGGCCTCGGGCGAGCATCGACTGAATATGCTGGAAATCGGCATCGCCGATATTCCCGGGCTCAGTGTCGATGACATCGAGCTGCAGCGCAGCGGGCCGTCCTACAGTGTTGATACACTTGCCCATTACCGTGCGAGGTTTGGTGAGCGGGCAGTGCTGTGTTTTGTGATAGGTTCGGACGTCCTGCCCGCCTTACCGAGATGGCATCATTGGCGGCGCTTGCCAGTACTTGCCAATTTCGTTGTCATAAAAAGGGCGAAAGATGTGGGTTTTGCCGTTTCCGGCAAGCAGCAGGCGCAAGATTCAGCAGCGCAGCGAGGCATTAAGCCGGTTGACGATATAAAAGCGATCGATGGCAGCGAAGCTATTGAAGACATAGCAGCGCTGTTTGAAACCGTACAGGATAAAATCGACAAACCAGCAGGGCAGCTGCTTCGCGTTGAGCTGCCGGCGATGCCGTTTTCCTCGACTTCTTTGCGCACGTTTTTACAGAGCATGGAGTTGCAGAGCACCGATTTTCAGAGCAAAACGTTACAGGGTAAAAAATCGTCGCGCAGGAGCAGAAATACAAGCCAGCTACCCGCTGGTGAACACGTGCACACTACGGCGAGCGCAGGGGAATACCTTGCAGAGGCGTTGCCCGCCGCGGTGCTTGAATACATCGAATCGCACGGGCTTTACACTGCCAACCCAACGCAACAGGCGTGAGCATGAGTACCACGAGATTCGGTAATAACAATATGCCAGCCCGCGCCCGCGTCCGGCAAAACAGGGAGATTACAAATATTAATGAGTGAAGCACTGGAAAAAATCATCGACACAGCACTCGAAGACATGAAAGCCAGGGACGTACTGCTACTCAAGGTTGGCGATATCAGTAGCGTGGCCGATACCATGATCATTGCCAGCGGTACCTCCAACCGACACGTCAAGGCACTTGCCGACAACGTCGAACTGGAAGCGAAAAAAGCCGGTTACCGTGCTATTGGTGTTGAAGGTGCAGATGTCGCAGAGTGGATCCTGGTCGATTTTGGTGATGTGATCGTGCACCTTATGCTGCCGCACACCCGCGCATTTTACGACCTCGAAAGTTTGTGGACGCTGAAACCAGCAAACCATCATGCGAAGGCAGCGGAAGGGCAGGAAGGCGAATAACCTTGTGTTGGTGTTGGTGTTGATGCTGTTGTTGATGCTGGTATTGGCACATGTGCTGGTGCTTGCAGCTGCAGCTGCTGGATTGTCCGTTTGCAGCAGCACGCAACTGGCACGGACCGGAATCCGGGCATGAAAATCACCGTTGTTGCAGTAGGCAAAAAAATGCCCGCATGGGTTTATCACTGCTGCGATGATTATGCGCAGCGCATGCGCGCCGAAGTACAGTTACAGTGGCGCGAAGTTGCCATGGAGCGCCGGCCTAAAAGCGGTGCGGTTGAGCAGGCGCGCAGGCTCGAAAGCACAAGGCTGCTCGAACAGGTGCAGGAAAATGACGCTGTCGTCGCGCTGTGCGAGCGAGGTGACCTGCAGGACACCGCCCAGTTCGGCAAAACATTTACCCACTGGCGCGAATCGGGCAGGCCCACCACTATCCTGATCGGCGGCCCGGATGGTATCGATTTCGGGGTGGCGCACCCTTCGGGCAGGCGCTGGCCAGATCGCAGCTTATCGCTCTCGCCACTGACATTTCCACATCCGCTGGTACGGGTTATTCTCGCCGAACAACTTTATCGGGCCTGGAGTGTCAGTGTTGGGCATCCCTATCACCGCGTATGAGCCAGGCACCGCTAATGCATAGACGCTTGCAAAACTGAATGTTCAAGCAAATCGAACTCAGGAACATGGCGTTCGAGCGCCGGATTTTCCAGCAGCGAATGATTACCTCGTTGCTGGTGTTTTTTGCGATTACGGCAATGCTCGCGTATCGCTATACCAGCTTGCAGGTTATTCACCACGACAGGTTTGTTACCGAGTCCGACCGCAACAGGATCCACACGCTCCCGGTAGCACCGCGACGCGGGCTGGTCTACGACCGCAACGGCAAGCTGCTCGCAGAAAACCAGCCAAGTTACAGCCTCGCGGTTACTGTCGAGCGCGCGGGTGAACTTGATGAATTGCTGGCTGACTTGCAGCAACTGTTCGACATCGACGCGCGCGATATCAAAAAATTCAGGCAACGCCTCAAGCGCAGTACGCCTTACCAGGCGGTGCCGCTAAAGTTTCGCCTGAACGACGACGAGATCAGTCGCTTTGCGGTCAATCGATACCGGCTCGACGGGGTCGAAATCAAGGCACAACTGGTGCGTCACTATCCTATGGGCGAAGTGCTCGGGCACGTGATTGGCTATGTGGGCAGAATCAACCAGCGCGAGCAGGACAGGCTCGCCGAAGATGACCAGCAGCGCGTGAACTACGCTGCAACCGATCATATCGGTAAAACCGGCCTCGAACATTTTTATGAGCGAACGCTGCACGGCACGGTCGGTTCGCAATATGTGGAGACCAATGCGCACGGGCGGGTGCAGCGGGTGTTGCAGCAGGTGGATCCGGTACCGGGCCAGGATTTAAGGTTGTCGCTGGATGCCGAATTGCAGGCCAAGGTCTACCGGTTGATGCAGGACAAGCGCGGTTCGGTAGTGGTCATGGATATCGCCAGCGGCGATGTATTGTCGATGGTCAGTACGCCCGGTTTTGACCCCAACCTTTTTGTTACCGGCATCAGCAGCGAAGCGTTTGCCGAATTGCGTGATTCGATCGACCTGCCCATGTTCAATCGCTCGCTGCAGGGCCAGTACCCGCCGGGTTCCACAATCAAGCCCATCATTGCATTGGCTGGATTGAATTACGGCGTGATTACCAACAGCACTGCCATTTACGATCCGGGCTGGTACCAGTTGCCCAATGATCCACGCTATCACCGTGACTGGAAGCGGAGCGGGCACGGCGCCAAGGTTGATGTATTCCAGGCCGTTGTCGAAAGCTGCGACACTTTTTTTTATGACCTTGCCTATAAACTTGGCATAGATCGCATTCACGCCTTCGCCGCGGAATTTGGACTGGGCAGCAAGACCGGTATCGATACGTCGAATGAACGCTCGGGTTTACTGCCGTCGCGAAGCTGGAAGAGGGCAACCCGGCAAAAGCCCTGGTTCCCCGGCGAGACACTCAACATTGGCATTGGCCAGGGCTATATGCTGGCAACACCGCTGCAACTTGCTGTGTCTACCGCGCAGTTGGCGGCGCGGGGCGTGCACCGGCGGCCCCGTATTGTTATCGCTGCCGATGCCCCGGAGCGTGGGTCGGTCACTGACAGGGCAGGGCAACTGGCTCCGGAGCTTGCCGGAGTAGCGAAAGAGCACTGGGACAGCATTCATCGAGCGATGCGTGCGGTGGTGCACAGCCGCAAAGGCACCGCAGCGGCAATCGCGGCGGGCAGCCGTTACGAGATGGCCGGCAAAACCGGTACAGCGCAGGTGATCGGCATCGCGCAGGGCGAGGAATACGACGAAGCAGCGATTGCCGAGCGGCAGCGCGACCACGCGCTGTTTGTGGGTTTTGCGCCATTTGAGGCACCGCGCGTTGCTGTTGCAGTGATTGTCGAAAATGGCGGCAGCGGCAGTCTGGCTGCGGCGCCAATTGCGCGGCAGGTGTTCGACTGGGTACTGCTCGACGCGCGAGGCCAGGAAAAAAAACCCGCACCCGCCGAAAACGTCATGCCGGTGTATGCCAGCACCTGGCCGGATGCGCCGCCACTTGCGCTTGCCAATGCCACGTTTAACTGAGAGTCTGCGCAATGGCCCCTGAGTTTTTGCGCAGCTTGCCGGGCGACCCGGATGAATTGCGCGTGCGCCCCACAATCTGGGACACGTTGCGTATCGACCTGCCTTTACTGCTGTTGCTGCTGGTAATCGCCGGCTACGGTCTGTTCGTGCTGTACAGCGCGACGGGACAAAATAGTGCGCGCTTATTGCGCCAGTGTGTCTACCTGCTGGTCGCCTTTGGTGCGATGTTTATTATTGCCCAGGTCAGGGTCAAGAGCATCCTTGCGTTGTCGCCCTGGGGCTATGCGGTGGGTGTGGTACTACTTGCGCTGCTGCCGTTGTGGGGTGTCGAAGTCAATGGCGCCAGGCGCTGGCTCGACCTGCCGGGCTTACCTCGCTTCCAGCCTTCCGAATTGATGAAACTCGCTGTACCGCTGACAACTGCGGCCTATCTCGCACGGGGCTTGCTGCCGCCGCGATCCAGCGGGCTGTTCGCGAGTGTGCTGATCATCGCGCTGCCCTGCGCGCTGGTGGGACTGCAGCCTGATCTGGGTACAGCCCTGCTGATTGGCATTTCGGGGCTGCTGGTTATCTGGCTGGCTGGTATCCAGTGGCGGCATATCGTCACTGCGTTGGCGCTGTTTGCGACAGCGGCCTGGCCGCTGTGGCAGTTTGTAATGCACGACTACCAGCGCCAGCGTATTCTCACGCTGTTCAACCCCGAGAGCGACCGCCTGGGTGCAGGCTGGAACATTATCCAGTCGAAAACCGCGATAGGTTCAGGCGGTCTTTCCGGCAAAGGCTGGTTGAACGGTACGCAGTCGCAACTGGATTTTCTGCCGGAAAGCCATACAGACTTCATTATCGCGGTGCTTGCCGAAGAGTTCGGGCTGCTGGGTGTGCTCACACTGCTGATGTTGTACGTCCTGGTAGTGATGCGTGGTGCCTACATCAGTATCAGCGCCAAGGATGCGTTCGGGCGACTCGTCGCGGGGAGTATTACCTTCACTTTTTTTGTCTATGTTGTCGTGAACGTGGCGATGGTGTCCGGTTTGCTGCCGGTTGTTGGCGTGCCGCTGCCGCTGGTCAGTTACGGCGGCACGTCGCTGGTTACCTTGCTGGCGGGTTTCGGCATCTTGATGTCGATTCGCAGTGAATCGGGACCGTTGCGTTGAGCCCCTGCAACGGGTCACGGTTCAGGTTGCTTGCTGCCAAAGTAAAAAACCGGGCGATTGTGAAAAACTGATAAATCGCGCATGTTGTATCTTGCCGCGAGGGCTTAGAATCGCCACAGGCTTACCGGAGTAATTCAATGTCAATGCAATCCCCTGCTGTTCACTTTTGCTATCGTCGTTTATTTTATCTGGCGGGAGTTGCCATGCTGCTTCTGTTCGCCGCGACAGCGCGAGCTGATTACAGCCAGCACCCGAAAGC
>JBATGO010000415.1:0-8972 GCA_049665845.1 Pseudomonadales bacterium
GCTGGTAAGCTTGCACGATACCTGCGCCACCGGCTGTTGATCCACCGGCACCCAGGCGTTTTAGCGCATCAATAATTTTCTGTTTTTCTTTCGCAGGCGTCGTCGGCAGTACCGTACCCGCGGCACCGGCGTACACCACGATGGCGACAGTATCGGTGGGCTTGAGTTGGTCGAGCAGCATGGCCATCGACTGCTTGACCAGCGGTAGCTTGTCCGGCTGGCCCATCGAACCGGATACATCGAGCAGGAACACCAGGTTGCTGTCGGGCGCTTGCGCCGCGGGCAGGTCATAGCCCCTGATACCGATATGAACAAGCTTGTTACCCGCGCGCCAGGGTGAGTCGACGACCGATATCGACGGCTCAAAGGGGGTTGCCCTGCTGCGGGGCGCTGGATAATCGTATTCGAAATAGTTGAGCAATTCTTCAATACGTACTGCGTCTTTTTGCGGCAGCACACCCTGGTTAAGTTGCCTGCGCACAAAGCTGTACGAGGCCGTATCCACGTCGATAGAAAAAGTCGAAACCGGCGCTTCGCTTACAAGCTTTACGCGATTCGAATCGAACTGCCGGAATCGATCCCGGCCCTGTTGCAAATCTACACTGCGCAGAGAATCATCGCGCTGCGGTGAACGAAGGCTGGCGATGCTGTCACTCACGTAGGTTTTTTGCTCGGCGCCGACCGAAGCATTCCATCCCATGGCCGAGGTGCTGCCAGCCAGGGCGGGCAGATCGCGCATGACTGCGACTTGCTCGAGGTTGCCTGCTTGCGGCGCTGCTGCTTGCGCGGCAACAACCTCGGCGACCTTGTTGCGCACAGGCTCATTGCCTTGTTGGCTACCTGATACCGCTCTATCACTGATTCTTTGCGAGGAACGATCCCGCAATACCTGCTCGGGGTCGAGCACATCAAGGCCAATTGACACGGCAACTACCAGCACCGCGGCACTGGCCAGCCCACTGTAAAACCAGCGTTGGGTAAACGTATGCATAAAATGGCTCCTGGATTTTGATGCGTCACCATGAGTGGGACGTCCAGGGTCGCCAGTTCCTTGGGCAATTTCGGAATTAGCTATTGCTGGTTGCGACGAACGCACAGACTGCGCATTCTGAAATTCGCGCATCGCTGCCTGCATGGCTTTTTCCCGCGCCTCTTCAGCAGGCCTTGCGTCGAGTTCATCAAATAGCTTTTGGAGTTCTTCGGGCTGCATTACTCTACCCCCTGCATCTGACTGGCGGCGAGACGTTTCCTGATTTCGTGTATGCGCCAGGAAACGGTCGATTCCTTGACGTTGAGGATCTGTGCTGCCTGCGCGTGACTCAGGCCTTCGCCGCTGACCAGAACCAGCGTATCCAGAAACTCACCGCCGTAAGCGGCGACAATACCAAGAATCTGCTGCAGATAAATAGCCTGCTCCGCCTGGTTCGAGACTAACCGGTACGCAACGTTTGAGCCGCTGCAATCCATCTCATCGCTTTCGTCATCGTTGCCGAAAATACCTTCACGGAAGTGACTTTCACGTTTGCTGTTTTTTCTATGCCAGTCGCGCGCGCAATTCAGGACCAGCTGATAGAGCCAGGATGAAAATTTGGATTCGAACCGAAACAGATGGATGGATTGCGCGAGCTTGATGCACGCCTGCTGCGAGATATCCTCAGCATCGGCGCGCTGGGCTGTGTACTTCATTGAAAAGCGAAAAAGCATGTCATAGCAGCCAGCGACCACTATTGCGAAAGCGGCCTCGTCACCCTGCTGCGCGCGTTTGATTGTCTCGGCGTCGGGTTCCATGGCACCGCCCGTTCGTTTAGGTACTGGTAAGACGTATGTTACGTGTCAATCCTTGGAGGTCGGGCGTGCAAAATCGCCCACTAATATTATAAACAGGTATAGTGCCTTGTTTTTATTGAAATTTTTAGTACAAATATTTTGGCAGAAAAGCGCATCGAAAGCGATGCCGACAGCCCGCATTTGAACTGCCCTGTAGCTCGGGCGGCAACTGCAGATTACGTTCCCGACTAAACCTGTCGCTTGGCTTCCAGCGCCCGCTTCCCGAGCCAGTCAAACCACTCGGCCCACCAGGGCTGCCGGTAGGGACGAACCTGCATCAGGCCAAAAATAAGCCCGGATACGGTACTGGTAGCACCGATGATTTCTGCGTAATTGGCAAATATTGCGAGTGTCTGTGTATCCACGTTTTACCCTCCTGAAAAACGGTTTTTGGGTTGCACTATTTTTTAATAATTCTTTGCAAGGCCTAACGTGTAAGCGCCGCACCGATCTTGAGCACTTCATCGACAAGTCGATCGGCATAATCATAGCTGGTTCTGGCGCCAACAAAACAAGGTCGCAAGGCCAGCTTGCCATCGATCATGGTCGTACTGGGCATATTTTTGTTATTGATCAGCAGCTGGCGATGGATACTGCGATTGAGCTGGTTAATCGCGTCGTTGGAATTATTCATTGCACCCGATGCACCAATGTAGCGGAAACAGGTAATCGATAGGGTAGGCTCCAGCAATAATTGCAGTGACGCCTCGGCCCTGGCCCGCTCGGCGATGTGTTGTGCCATGGCATTGTGCCGGCAAATACGCTCTCGCAAACCCGCCTTGCCCACTTCACACAACAAGGCCCAGACTACGGCGCCACGTGCCGGTGAGGATAACTCCAGCGCGAAGTCACTGTAGGGAATGCCCTGTGAATCCAGCGAATGCGCTGTGAGTTCTTCGTTGAACGCACCCTCAAAATAATCCGAACTACCCTGTTCAAAAGTACGCTGGAGCAATGAGCGGTCGTGAACGTAAACCGCCCCGATACCTACTGGCGCGCCGAGCCATTTGTGAGGATCGACGATAACCGACTGCGCGCGATCGATACCGCTGTAGAGATCGCGCATCGTCGGATCCAGGATGCCGGGTAAACCATAGGCGCCGTCTACGTGCAGCCAGATATTATGCGATTCGGCAATGTCGGCTATCGCAGCAATATCGTCTATCGCACCCGTACTGGTGACCCCGGCATTAACGACGATTGCAACAGGAAAGCCGCCCTGCTGCAGGTCCCGCTCAATACGTGTTGCGAGCGCATGCGGCACGATGGTGCCATCAGTGCGCGCATCAACCTCGACTACCGCACTGCGACCAAGACCCAATACTGAAGCCGCACGGTGAATGGTGCGATGGCAGGCACGACTCGCGTAGATGATTGCCGGCCTGTCGATACCACTTTGCGCCGGATCAACACCAATGGCTTCAAAAGCGCTTTGTCTCGCCGCACCCAGGGCGACAATATTCGCAGTCGAGCCACCGCTGCAATAAACCCCTCGCATGTTGTCGTTAAGGCAAAACAAATTTGCCATCCAGTCAAGTGAGAGCTCTTCAAGATAGTTAAACGCTGTTTTCCCGACGCGTTGCGGTGAGGCGAGACTGGATGCTGCAGATGCGACCACGCCAATGGTACTAGGCCCGGTGGTGATAAACGAGCTGAAACCCGGATGAGTTACCGGTGCGCCATTGGGCAGCACGTGCGTGTAGAAGTCATCAAGTACTGAATCAATAGGGCGCCCCTGTTCGGGGCAATGCGAAGTGATGCCACCCAGCCACTGCTGCCTTGTAACCATTGCATCCGGATGTTCGAAGCGCAGGAATTTATCGAGACGCTCACCGAGATTGCCCAGGTGCCTGGCAAGTTGCTGAACTTCTGCTTTATCTTTTTTGCGCATTGTTGCTGCGCACTATATCAATAACAGTGAATCCGGAGGTAGCTTATCTAAGCCAAACCAGTCATTATTTTTTGTAAGGGCGTATGTGTGCACTGAATCTCCGCCGGCTTACCAGTCACTCGCCTACCCTTGAGCGTATTTCAATCGGCTTACATCAATTTCATTTTCGTGCTCCATGGCTTGTGCCAAATCATAGCTGGCCTGCATGCGTACCAAAATATCCGCGTTGCCACCGAACGCCTTAGCCAGGCGTATTGCCATCTCAGGAGAAATTCCTGCCAAACCATTTATTACACGCGATAATGTGTTACGGGTTACACCAAGATGAGCCGCACCCTCAGTAATATTCATTTCAGCAGCCTGTAATGCCGTCTTAATCTGACGCCCAGGATGCGGTGGTTTTCTCATAGCCATATCAATAGCCCTGTCATCATTCATCAATGGTAATCACCATAGCCCACATCAAACGCATCGCCATCTTCTATCCGGAACCAGATACGGAAATTACCTGACACCCAAACTGACGAAAAGCCTTTAAGCTTGCCGCTCAATTTGTGCAGCCTCCAACCCGGTAAGTCCATATCTGACAACTTTATTGCGTTATCTAAACGAAAAAGAATGTCTTCAACGCGCTCAATGTGATCCGCATTGATTTTGCTCGCATCTCCCTTTTCATATAGTTTTTTCAGCCTGCGGCTTTTAAACGTCCTTATCATTCCTTTAATGTATCGCGCATCGTTACACCTGTCAACAATATTTTTGAGTGAACTGGTTTAACGCAATTCCACCAACAACTTAGACAAGTGTTGGATTACCCCGCTTGATGACATAGGCCTCGTTTCCGACGGCTTCTTTTCTTTATCTGTCCTCCACTACCTATGTTAAACAGGCCAGGCGTTTTTATTATTGTAATTTGCCAGTTTGATAGTTTTTTGAAATCAGGCTGTCTTTTTTCCATCAAGGCCGTAGAGAATTCTTCGGTGAGCTGTCAATCCCACCTGGGTTCGCGTTTTTCCAAAAACGCCGTAATACCTTCTTTGGCGTCAGGGCTTTTCAGGCAGGCTTCGAGCTGTGTGCGCAAGAATGGCAGTGCTTCGTCAAAGTCCATGGCATCCTGCTTTACAAACGCAGCCAGCCCCATGTTCATGGAGCCGGGGGCCAGGCTAGCCAGTTCCGCTGCCAGGCTGGCAACATGATCGACTAAAGACTCGGCCGGTACGGCCTCATTAATCAGGCCCCATTTTTCAGCCTGCGCTGTAGAAATTGAATTGCCGCGCATCACAAAATCCAGCGCGGCGCGTTGCGGCATGACGCGAAAGAGCCCACCCATGACCATAAACGGCCATATACCACGCTTGATTTCCGGTGCAGAGAACTTCACACCCTCGGCGGCGATCGCGTGTGTGACATTGCAAAGAAACAACAGGGCGCCGGCAAACAGGTTGCCTTGCACGCAAGCAATGGATGGTTTGTTAAGGTGGCGAAAGCGCAGGGCGATATCATCTGTGCTGCCACGAACCGGTACGGTTGAGGTGGTTTCTACTTTCTTGCCACTCATCATCGACAAGTCGCCACCGGCACAAAAAACATCGCCGTTCGCTGCCAATACGACTACACGAATATCGCGTTCCTGCCTGGCGTAATCCAGCGCGTAGATAATTTCTGCTGCCATCGCGGCGTTGATGGCATTTTTGCGCTCCGGGCGATTGAGGGTGATAGTCAGGATATGGTCTTTAACTTCGAGTTTTACTGCTTCGAATACCAGGCCATCCAGCGACAGGTTTTCTTTGCTCATTGGGCTTATCTCCTACTTCAACTGTTCAACAAGCGCCGCGGGCACGTCAACGATTTTGGCGCGCAGGTATTCACCCATGGATTTAGCTTGTGGGTCCATACGTACGGATGAGGCAACGCCCTCCCCCAGAATGCCTTTGATAAAGAAATTCAGGGCGTGGATGTTGGCCAGGTCATAGCGAACTATTTCCAGATCGGCCGTTTCCGGCATCAACTCTTTCAATTTATCAACAGTCAAAAATGCGTGCAGGAAACCGTAGGCTTCTTCGCTGTTCGCCCATACGCCGATGTTCGCGCAGCCACCTTTATCGCCGGAGCGGGTGCCAAATAAACGGCCGAACGGAATACTTATTTTTTCTGCTGCAGGAGCTGCGGCCACAGGTGCAGGCAGAGGCGCGGGCACAACCTGGTGAAAAACCGGTTCAAGGCCGAGCTGGTTGGTTGGCCTTACTTCGGTGATTTGGCCGTCAACGTGAACACACTCAGTGATATATTGGCTATCAACCAGCGCAGGCCAGTAGACCAAAAAGCTCTCGCCGTTACCGATCGGGTTCATCGGCCCAATGCCTGGTATATTGCCCAGCGTCATTTCAATCAACTTGGCGCTAAACATCCGGCCAACCAAATCCTTATCGCTGGATTTGGCGATAATGCGCAAGCGGGCGAAGGCTTCTTCATTGGTTTGCGGATTTTCTTTATCGCTGCGGATCAACTCGATCGATACGTCATCAAACTGCTCCTTTCCGCCAAGGTTGTTAAAAAACGCGTCGGTTAATACCCTGGCTTTTTCCTCGATATCCAGGCCAGTGAGCATAAATTCAAAGCCATTGCGGAAACCACCCAGTGTGTTGATGCACACCTTGTGGCCTGGCGGTGGACAGGAGCCTTTACAACCGCTGACGTAAACACGATCGTCGCCGACCTGCGCAATACTCAAAGTATCGAAATGGCCAATCACATCGGGATTTTTGTAAGCCGGGTCACCAATCTCGTAGAGCAGCTGGGCTTTAACGGTGCCCACAGAGACCAGCCCACCAGTGCCAGGATGCTTGGTAATGGTGAAGTTACCGTTGGCCTCGATTTCGGCAATGGGGTAGCCAACATTATCGAAACTGGGGACTTCCTGGAAGAACGAGTAGTTACCGCCCGTAGCCTGTTGGCCGCACTCGATTATATGGCCTGCGGCCAGGGCGCCGGCCAGCGCATCGTAGTCGCTGCGCTGCCAGTTAAATTTCCAGGCCGCAGGGCCTATTACAACCGCCGCATCGGTAACCCTTGGACAGATTACGATATCGGCGCCCTGGTCCAGCGCCTCTTTGATACCCCAGGCACCCAGATAGGCGTTAGCTGTCAGCAGGTGATTTTTGCAATCGGCCAGGTTTACTCCGGTGTCGATATTAACAAAGGCTTCGCCTTCGGCCTGTAGGGCTTGCATACGCGGTGCCAGGTCATCACCATCTATATACGCTACCTTGACGTCCAGGTTTAGCTCTCTGGCAATCTCTTTCACCGCTTCTGCCATCCCTGCTGGGTTCAGTCCGCCGGCGTTACTGACAATTTTGATATTCTTTTCGACACACGGCTGCAGGACTTGTTTGACCTGCTTTAAAAAGGTGCCTACGTAACCCCCGGTGTTATCTCCCTGAGAGCTTCTCTGCATTTTCTGGGTGTACAAAATGGCCATGGTCAGTTCGGCCAGGTAATCGCCGGTCAGTACATCAATCGGGCCACCTTCGACCATTTCCAGTGCAGCGGATAATTTGTCACCGTAAAAACCACTACAGTTGGCAATTTTGATTACTTCAGTCATCACACTGTTCCTGCTTTTACATCTTTATGAAAGCGCGTTTTACCCATCAACCACAATGGTGGCCAATAACTGCTTCGATTTAACCTGCTGTCCCGCTTCGCAGCTGATTTCTGTTACGGTACCGCTGATACCCGCTTTGAGTGGATGCTCCATCTTCATGGCCTCCAGTACCACCAGGGTCTGGCCGGCTTCTACAGCATCACCTGCTTTTACCAGTACATTGACAATTGCACCATCCATCGACGCTTTGATCTGGCCGCTACCGGCACCACCGGCTGCTGCTGCGGGCTGGTGAGTGACGTCTTCAAGTATAAAGTGACCGGTACCATCATCCAGGTACAGGGTATTGTTATCGAACGCAAAGCACAGCGTCTCGCGCACACCGTTTTCGATGAATACACAGCTGTTTTCATCAAGGGAAACAAATTCCAAAACCGTGCTCTCTTGTTCGGCGCTCTCTTGTTCAGCGCTCTCCCGTTCAGCGCTCTCTTGCCCATGGCCCGCCTCTCCAACCGTGAACTCGAAATGAGGTTTATTTTCTGTCAGCCTGACGACATTGGCCTTTCCTTCGAACTCAAGTTTGTAAACATAACTTTGGGCTGTGGCACGACTCCAGTGAAACTTTTTCCCCTCGCCCTCGTTCATAGAACGCTGGAAATAAAGCAGAGCCGCTTTGGCCAGGGTGGCGCTGGATGGCTGCTTTTGATCCATACTCATGTCAGAACTGAAGTGCTGCTCGATAAAAGCGGTGGTGGCTTCACCGGCGCCAAACACCTCATGACGCAATACGTTTTGCAAAAACAGTTTGTTGTTGTTCATACCCAATAACCGTGTGTCCTGAACGGCTGAGGCCAATCGACGAATCGCCTCGGCGCGGTTATCTCCAAAGGCAATCACCTTGGCAATCATTGGGTCATAGAAAGCACTGATTTCCTGCCCGGTTTGAATTCCATGGTCCACACGAATGCCTGCACGTTCCGGCCGGTTAATTCGTTCTGGACAGCCCCACAAGCGCACCTGACCGGTTTGCGGCATAAAATTATTGCGCGGGTCTTCGGCGTAGAGGCGAACTTCTACAGCGTGACCATTTAACTCAATTTCATCCTGCGCCAGCGGCAGCTTTTCGCCGGCGGCCACTTTTAACTGCCAGGCAACCAGATCCAGGCCGGTGACCAGTTCAGTAACCGGATGCTCTACCTGCAGGCGAGTATTCATTTCCAGGAAGTAGAAGTTTTTTTCTTTATCGACCAAAAATTCGACGGTACCGGCACCGCGATAGTTACATGCCCTGGCGGCATTGACAGCCGCTTCACCCATGCGCTGGCGCAACTCGGGGTCAACAAACGGTGAAGGCGCTTCTTCCACCACCTTCTGGTGGCGACGCTGGATCGAACAATCACGCTCACCCAGATACACTGTATTGCCGTGCTCGTCGGCAAACACCTGGATCTCGATATGGCGCGGCGCGATCACCGCGCGTTCCAGAATTAATTCACCGCTGCCAAAGGCGCTTTCAGCTTCCGAACGCGCCGTACGGATTTGTTCGGCCAACTCGCTCGCCTCAAACACCAGGCGCATACCGCGACCACCACCACCGGCGGAGGCTTTTACCATTAAAGGAAAGCCAATGCCTTCGGCTTTGGCCAGCAG
>JBATGO010000416.1:0-4594 GCA_049665845.1 Pseudomonadales bacterium
GGCACGCCCTGGTAACTGATGGCTTCGAACACCGGGTCCTGCTGGATACGGTACTCGATCATCGCAGTGTCGGGTACGCTGCCCAGCGAAAACACGCCGCTTAAAATATTCGAGGCGTGGTATTCAACGTCGCTTACATCAAGCGTTAAGCCGGTGGGTTTGGTGAAACGGTTTTTGCGCTTGCCGGTAAGCACCAGCACGCCGTTGCCGCCGCTGCCGTGCGCGGGCTTGATCACGCAGCTGGGGTACTCGTGCAGGATTTCCGGGATACGTTGCAGTTCGTGGTTGGTATGAATTGCACCATACAGTGCGGGCACCGCAATCCCGGCCTGCTGCGCGAGCTTTTTGCTTTGCAGTTTGTCGTCTACCAGCGGATACCCGCTGCGCGGGTTGTGCGCCATCACGTAGTCGCGGTTACGCGCGTTAATACCCAGCACGCCGGCCTCGCGCATGGCGCGGATACGATTAAGCATGGTGTGCTGCGGTGATGGTCATTGTCATTTTAAATGTCGTTATAAATGCCGTCATAAAAATGGCTGCTATTGTGACTTGCCGCTTTGTGCAGCGCTTAAATCGCGAAAACGCAGCAGTTCCGAAACTCGGTAGCCGTTGTAGGCGCCAAGCATCAGGCAAATCGCCAGCACCACGAACGCGAGCTCGGGGAAGTAGTGCATCAGGTGCATTAACTGCGTATTGTTCATGGCGAAGAAACCCAGAATTCCCACCACCAGCGTGCCAGCGGTTTCTTTCAGGGTTTCTCGTGCGCCGCTCTCTTCCCAAACAATACTCATGCGCTCGATGGTCAGCGTCATGATGACCATCGGGAACAGGCCAATCGACAGCCCCTGTTCCAGCCCCATGCGCGCGCTGAAAAGCGTGAGCGCGAGCATGATCAACACCACGATGGTAAGCATCGCGGCGAGTCGTGGCACCAGCAGCAGGCGCAGGTTGGCCAGCGCAATACGCAGCAACAGGCCAATACCCACAATAATCAGGAACATGATAATGCCCCACACGATTTGTGTTTCGCGAAAGGCCAGCGCGATAAGAATCGGCATAAAGGTGCCAAAGGTGGGCACGCCGATTACCACGCGCATGAATGCCACCACCACTGCGCCTATCGGCAGCATCAGCAACAGGCTGTAGATATGCTGGGTTTTTAACGGCAACTCGTCGAGCGACAGGCCTTTGAAAACTTCATCGTCCTTTTGCTGCAGGTAGTTGGCCAGGTCAATTTGCGACACACTGCGCCGGCTCGCCGAGAAACCCAGTTCGATGTCGCGCGTGCCAAATGCGGAGTAGGGTGTGCTGTTATCGTAGCTCCAGATAAAAAAGTTTGATGGGTAGCCTGGATCGCCACTGCGCCCGTCGATACCCTGCCACTGCCGGCCATTGTGCACTTCAATCCACGACTGCAGAGGCCTGCCGGTAAAATCGCTTTGCAATGAAAGCCCGTAAAGTACGCGCGCGGGAATGCGCGCCCCGGCAAGGATTTCGACCACGCGCTGCGGCCATTCGGCATCGCTGGCGCTCTTGCGGATTACGCGGGCATTGGGGTTGCGCGGGTCGTTCAGGGTTTTGACCAATTGCGAGGCGAAGCTGACCACGTCAGCCGACTGTTCGCGCGCCTCTTCCAGAGTGCTGCTGATCGCCGATGCCAGCGGTTCCTTGTAGGCGGGAATATCGGGAAAGCTGGGTACCCTCAGACCGTCACTGCCGTGCACCACACTCTCGCTTGGCACGCGGTGCAGATCTACCCGGTAATACAGCGACTGCGCTTTGTCGGGCGCGCGCCGCCTTGTCCACGTGGCAAGGCGCTGCGGGCTGGCATCGTTGAGTACAGAAAGGCCGTACGCCCGCGAAATATAACTCTCTTCCAGCAGCGTGACGGCAGGTGTTTCGGCAGGCAGTTGCAGCGAGATTTTTGCAGGGCGGTTTTTACCCTCGAAACGCAGCTCCGCTTCGATCAGCCACAGCTCGTTATTGGTATCGGGTGTGAAGGGGATATAAAGCTGCTTGTGCTTGAGCAGTGTGAGGCTGGTGCCAACAAACAGCAGGAAGCTCACCAGGATAATTAATGGCGACAGGCGCGTGAATGAAACCTGGTCGGGTATGAACTTGAGTTTGTCGAGCAGGCGTTTGCCTTCCGGGCTGCGCGGCTTGCGTGGTTCCTGGTGATCGCTCAAGCTGGAAAATGCCCCTTGTGGTTTGCCGCGCCTGTTAATTGGCTTTTCTTTTTGGCACGCAGTTGTATTTTGCGACAAATGTGCTGGCCGGGTCTACCACAAAGTAATCTTTCAGGAAGTCGCGGCCAAGCAACACGGGGTAATTGAATTTTTCGCGGTTATCGAGGCTGAATTCGGCGTTGTATACCTTGCCGGCAATACAAAAATCCAGTTCCACCACGTAGCGCTCGTCCAGTTCATCGACGTGGTGCTGCTTGACCCGGCTCTTGTCGACCACTGGCAGCTAAAAGTGCATTTCCACCAGGCCGGCTTGTTTCTTTTCGTCCTGCACGGTAAACCGCACCCAGCGCTGGTTTTGTTTCCTGAACGACTTTATGTTGATTGCGTGGATCACGCTGCCTTTGGCGCCGGTGTCGAGCTTGGCGGTTAAGCGAATTTTGTGCGGCAACAGGCGGATACTCTGCAGCCAGCCCAGCGGTTTTTTTGCGCCGTTCTTTTTTGCCGCAACGTAGCGATCATCGTACTGCTTGCCCGGCAGGGCGGGCTTGGCGTACTTTTTGTTTGTCGTTTTGGCGGCGCTGTGCGTCGCGGCCTGGTTTGCCGTTTGGTCGACATCGACATCGACAGCGCTTTCACTCGACGTTGCCGCGAAAGAACTATACGGGTGCAAACCGCTGAAAAACAGCAGCAGGGCGCCGCAGGCGGTGAGTTTGCGCAGCGCGCTGGCCGGTGTTGCGACTGTACGGTTTGGGGTATTAAGCATGGTGCACAGTGTACCTATTATTGTCGGCGGTGTTTGATTGAGCCACGGGTTTGGGTTCGATAAGCCGCGCAGTGGATTGTTTCACGGCGAGCGCATTTTCTACTGCTTTCGATGCGGCCGGGGCGACCCGGTTCACAGGCTGGCAAGCAGGCTCAGCCAATACGCTGGTGTAGTTAAAAAGCGGCCTGGCACAGCATGGTTGCAAGGTTTGCCGCAGCAAGTGGAGATTGTTTGAGATGTATACAGACGCGCGAAGGCTATTTGAGTCACACATTCAATAAGTGGGTATAACCCTTTGGAAAAACGCATGTTTTCTGCGCGAATTGCGCTAAACTTAAGCGCGATCTGCGGCCGGGCTCTTTCGATTAAATATTGATCAATATGCGTGCCCGCGCTAATGTTCAACGCCCATGGCCGCCAGGACCCATGATTTGGTCGATGCTGCATCGGCACCACATCAACACCAAGACCACCTTAATGACCCGCACGCGCCAGATACTTACAGTTATCCCCATTGCCTGCCACTCGCTACGCAGCGCACTGGCCGCTTTTTGCGTGTTACTTGTATCGAGTTCCGCTGCTTTCGCCAATGAAGAAGTGGGCGACGATGCGCGTGGTTACAGCGACCCGCTGGATACGGTAATGACACCGCCGCGCACGCACGATGTGCCTGCGTTAATGCCGCCGCCTGCAATACCGGAGGCAGCGTTGATTGAACCGGGGCTGCGCGCTGATTTGCCTGCGTCGCATGGTGGCGCAGCGCCGCTTGAGGCAGAACCGGAATCACAGCCGGGCCGGATAATCAGCCTGCTCGGTGAAACCGTGGCGCCGGGCACCATGAGTACCCTGCAGTGGTCGCCGCAGGATATTTTCGAAGGTATTCCCGTGCCCACGCCGGTGCTGGTTGCGAATGGCGCGTATGCAGGCCCGGTACTTTGCATGACCGGTGCGGTTCACGGCGACGAGATCAACAGCATCGAAACCATTCGCCGCGTGATGTTCGGGCTCGATCCTGCGCACCTGAGCGGAACCGTTATAGGCGTGCCGATTGTCAACCAGATGGGTTTCCGGCGCAGCTCGCGTTACCTGCCCGACCGTCGCGACCTGAACCGATACTTTCCAGGTTCAGCCACCGGCAGTTCAGCGGCGCGTATCGCGCACTCGCTGTTTCACCAGGTTATCCTGCACTGCGACGCGCTTATCGACCTGCACACCGGTTCGTTTTTCCGCACCAATATTCCGCAGCTGCGTGCCGACTTGACCCATCCGCGCGTGCGCGAGTTAACCGAGCACTTTGGCGATATCGTGGTGCTGCACAGCGAGGGCTCACCCGGCATGCTCAGGCGCGAGGCAACGCTGGCCGATATTCCCACGGTTACGCTTGAAGCCGGCGAAGCGCAGCGCATCCAGCAGAGCGTGATCAAGAAGGGTGTGAAACACATCAACGCGCTGCTCGGCAATATGAAACTGGTGAAGCGCGGATTTTCCTGGGGTAACCCGCAGCCGGTGTATATGGCATCGCGCTGGCTGCGCGCCGAAAGCGGCGGTATTTTTATTTCGAACAAAAAGCCTGGCGATATCGTGGCCGAGGGCGACAGGCTAGGCACCATTACTGACCCGATCAACAACAATAAAACCGAGGTGC
>JBATGO010000417.1:0-2304 GCA_049665845.1 Pseudomonadales bacterium
AGTGTGCAGCGCTCCACGGCGTTCACCGAAGCGGTTGTCGCGACCCCGCTCAGTCCCGACTGCGTTTTGTAGCCGGGTGAAAAATGCCAACGCTGGCCGGGTCCTAGTTCACTAAGCATCGCAGTGCCGCGCATCGCCTCCTGCATCAGCAGCAGCGAGTTTGGCGTGTCCAGGTCTGCAAGTTCATTTTCCCATCCGGCCATGGCGCCCTTGTAGACGTTCCAGGTCGTGACGCGCAGATCAGACAATGGCAGGCCTTTGATCGCCTGCAGGGTTTCGCAGCTGCCGCCGTCAATTGACTTGGCAGACACCTGCACAGTGCCTGCAGGCGTTGGCGGCAGACTCGCGCAAGCAGACAGCAGCGCACACAGCACGATGACTGGCAGCATGTTCCGGTGAATGATCATTGAGTGTCCTTGGCGTGGGTCTTCAGCCGGGCATCGGGCGGCCCTGTCTGGAACCCGAAGTTTATCAAGAGATTCCGTGCCGATTTCTGGAAATGTGAGTCGTTTATTCCCGCGCGGCGTTCGCCGACAGCCCCATGGCGGAACAAGACAAATCCTTCGGCATTATCCGCGTAAGATGGGAGAATACACTTAATCAGCCGGTTAGCTCAGGGGAACCTGCCCGGTGAGGAAATGCCAGAACATCACCCAGTCGCCAGCGGGCGTAAGGAAAGACGGGACGCCTACGAACTGTTGCAGCGAAAATATCTCGCGTTTTTCACGCTTCTGTACGCCAAAGCGGCTAACAATTGAGCTGGATTATTGATTCATTCTTGTTAGAAGTGCAGAATTGAGATCAAGGGCGGGGCAATTCGATCGCCAAAATAATATGGCGCATAGATAACTAAAAAGGCTATCAATCAAAGCGATAAAAACAAGGGGTTTATTCTGTGGATGGATCATATACACGATACTGTGGTATCAGCAGTATCGTCGGTGATATTGTCAATCTCAAGGTAAGTAACCTTGAGGTTATGCCGGTTCCACCGCGCAACAGGGAGCTTGCGGTCATCGAACAAAACGATGAGTTTTTTTCGTTGGCGCAAATTATCAAACTCTCGGATGACCTTGTTTCCCTACAGGTTTTTTCTGGTACCAGGGGGCTTTCAAATGACGCATCGGTTCGCTTCCTTGGCGAACCCATGCAAGCGACATGTTCGGATAATATTTTTGGGCGTATCTTTGATGGTTCTGGCGCAGCAATTGACAACGGTCCTTCACTTTCATTTGAACCCAAAGTAAAAATCAATGGCCCGACCGTAAATCCCACCGCGCGGGTACTCGCCTCGCGCATGATTCGCACAAACGTGCCGATGATTGATGTATTCAATTGCCTGGTTGAAAGCCAGAAAATCCCGATTTTTTCTGTCGCCGGCGAACCCTATAACGATTTTCTCGCGCGTATCGGAGTACAGGCCGATGCGGACGTGGTTATTTTTGGCGGGCTCGGTTTAATTTATGACGATTTTTATAATTTCAAAACCGCCTTCGAGACAGCCGGGGTGCTTTCACGAACGGTTATGTTTGTTAACCTCGCTTCAGACCCCACGGTTGAACGCCTGATGGTTCCCGATTTATGTCTCGCGGTCGCTGAGAAACTGGCGATCGACGAGGGCAAGCGCGTGCTGGTCTTACTCACCGATATGACAGCATACGCCGATGCGATGAAAGAACTCGGTATTGCGATGGAACATATTCCTTCCAATCGAGGCTACATGGGCGATCTGTATTCGCAGTTGGCCCGGCGGTACGAGAAAGCATGCAATTTTAAAGGTGCCGGATCGGTAACCATTTTATCGGTAACCACAATGCCGGGGAATGACGTCACCCATCCCGTGCCTGACAACACAGGCTATATCACCGAAGGACAGTTTTATTTGCACAATGGTGAACTGGATCCTTTTGGTTCGCTGTCACGCTTAAAGCAGCACGTGGTCGGCAAACAAACCCGGGAAGATCACGGGCAAATCATGAACACGATGATTCGCTACTATTCGGAGGGCATTGAGGCTGAGCAGAAAAAATCGATGGCCTTCGACTTGAGTGAATTTGACCAGAAAGTCCTTAAATTCAGCAAACTTTTCAGAGATCGATTTATGGACCTGAAGGTTTCCATGCCGCTTGATACTGCGATTGACGCCTGCTGGGAGTTGCTGGCTGAGTGTTTCGAGAAAAATGAAGTGATCATCAAGCAAGACCTCAAAGACAAGTACTGGGATAGCTAGCATGCAAAAGCTGGCACTGAACAAAAGCGCCCTGAGTGCAGAAAAAAACAAATTCAGGAGCTACGAAAAATACC
>JBATGO010000418.1:0-3657 GCA_049665845.1 Pseudomonadales bacterium
AACTCCACCTGCCGGCGACGACGTGCCGACGCGCGATGCATTGGCCCGGGAGCTTGCACAGTTTGGTATTGCGCCAGGCGAGGATGCCGCTTTGATCCTGCTGTACAACAAGATCGACCTGTACAACCAGCCCGCACAGTTGCTGCGCGCTGCCACCGCAGAAGATCGCTATGCTGCGCTTTCTGTTTCTGCGCTTGCGGGCGAAGGTTTCGACTTGCTGGCGCAGTCATTGCGCGACATGTACGCACTGGACCAGGGCGGCGAAACCACCTTTACCGCCAGGCGGCGCCATATCGACCTGTTGCGCGGTGTACAGACTGCACTGGTCGAAGCAAACCGCCAGTTGCAAAGAAGCGGTGCCGCGGAATTATTTGCCGAAGACCTGCGCAAGGCGCAGCAACAGCTTGCAGAAATCACCGGGCGATTCAGCAGCGATGATTTGCTGGGGAAGATTTTCTCGACATTCTGCATTGGCAAGTAGCGCTTTAATTATGCGCCGACACACTTGAACCGGATTTTGTATATCACGCCACCTGCACTACATCAGCGGCTTGCACAACATGGCGCACACCCTGCCGCGCAAGGAAAGCACCCGCATCGCTACCGCGCAACATCGCCAGCGTGGAGAGCATCCCTGCCAGCGTGCAGTCAGCTGCGACCACGGTAACCGAGCGCGGCGCATCCGGCACTGGCCAGCCAGTCGTCGCATCCAGAACGTGCGAATAACGTCTGCCGTCTTTCAATAAAAAACGATTCGCATCGCCACTGGTAGCAATCGCACCGGCTTCAAGCGCAATATAGTTGCTTACTGGCGTATCACCATCGGCCGACTCGATACCGGCCCGCCACGGCGAGCCGTCGCTGCAAGGTCGGTCGCAGGCCAGGTCGCCGCCAAAATTGATCAATACCGGCAGCGCGCTGGCCTCACGCACCTTGCGCAATGCGTTGTCGACCGCATACTCCTTGCCGATGCCGCCGAAGTCCAGCTGCATACCTTCGGGCATGCTCAGCGCCGGCCTTTGCCAATCGACCTTTTGCCAGCCGACCAGCGGCATCAGCGCATCTATTGCCGCTGCCGTCGGCACTGCGTCACTGCCGTCGAAAACCCATGCACGCCTGAGCACACCGGAGGTGATGTCGAATTTGCCTTGCGAGAGCTTGAATATTTTTGCGGCGAAATCCAGCATTTGCGCGGTTTCGGCGTCTACCTTTACAGGTTCGCCGCAAGCGGTGTTGATACGCTGGATGATCGAGTCATCGCGATAACGACTCCAGTGCTGTTCGATACGCCAGGCCTCGTTACTAACAATACGCGTAATAGCATCGGCTTCAGCGCGCGTGCCGCCATCGACCAGTACCTCGCAGGCGCTCGCCATCGCGGTGAATCTTCCGTACCAGAGTTTCGCAGCGCCGCCTTGACCGGCATCCCTCGGTGCAGATTCCAGCGTGTACGCAGTTATCGCCATAACTCACCACATTAGCCAAGTACGTTCGATAAGTACATTAGCCGCGCGCATTGTTTTATCCGCAGCTACCTCAACATGAAAGCGCAGGCGACAAGCTATCAGAGATCAAAGTCGTAATTGAAACGCAGCATGATAGCGTCCAGGTCGGGGTAGATTTCCTTGTTCGCCAGTTGTCCCGGCGCGTTACCCGGCTGATCGCCACTTTGCTGGTAGTATTCCAGCGCTACGCGCACGTCGCTCTCCGAGTTGCGCGGCTGCCAGGCGTATTCCAGCCCCACTGTGATGCCATCAAAGCTGCCCTGGCGGTAATCGGCGCTGACATACTCAGGCACTGCTTCGTCGGCGCGCAGGAAGGGTTTATAAAAATCGGTTTCCGACTGCGTGTAGTAGCGCAGGTGCGGAATCAATGCCTGCCTGGACGCAAATTGCCAGCGATAGCGCAAATCCAGCGTGTGTGAGTCCATGCTCCAATCGTCAGACTGGAAACGGTACGAAGCATCCAGCACATCGCGATCGAACAGCCAGGTTTTCACGCGCGAGAACAGGCCGGTCTTGAAGCGGCTGTCGGGGCGCGATTCGTAGAGGTGACGCAATGGTTCACCACTTGTGCTGTCGACCACACTTACTACCTTGTAAGGGTCGTTATGATAGCCGTCCGACTGGCTGAGTATCAGGTTAAACTGGGCAACCGTGGTCTGGTTGACCACGCGTGTATAACCCAGCAGTAAATCCAGCGTGTCCTTGCTGTCGTCACCGCCGCGCCGCGTGGCATCGAAGGAAACAGTACAATCGATTCCGCCACCACTGGTATTCGCGCTCGCGCCAACCATGCAACTCTTCTCCAGCGGCACGCCGCCCACGGGGTCGATACTGTCGGCAGCATAAGAGAGACCCGCGCTAAGGGTCGAACTGCTATCCAGCTCGTAGCTAAAACCCCCGTTGATTGACGCCGACACATAATCGTACTCGTTGGAAAACGCCAGGCCGATATTGCCGTCGGTTTTCTCGCCCAGCGGCTGCTTCCAGTTCGCACTCAGCGCAAAGCGGGTATCCTTGAAGGTGTCGTCCAGCGGAATCTCGCGATTGCTGATCGTGAAATTGCCTTTGCCGGATGGCCGGGTATAGGTTTGCGGAAAATCTGATGCCACTGCACCATTTGGCGAGGCACCCGTTAGTACATCGACCACCAGCTTGGTATTGAGGCTGCGCTCACCGTCGAACTGCCGGGTTGCGGATACCACCGGCTCTATCGCCTGCACGCGATCGGTTTCGTTGTAGTAAAGCACGGCCGTGTCGATATCCCAATGCCCGGGCTCTGCGGCGAAGGTGCCGCCGGCAAACACCGTCGCGGTCAAGCCTTTGACGAGCGACCGTTTTGCTATCGATCGCTGGCCTGCAGCTGATACGACACCAGTCTGTGTATCCGCAGAAGGCCGCAACAAATCTTGCGTCGCGCTGGCCAGCTCGTCAATGATCGAGCTCCCGGTTTTCGCGTCGCTGGAAAAATCTTTCATGGTATTTCGCTCGATTTAAAACAGTAGTTAGTTGCAGCCACAGCCACCGCCGCCAAAACCACGACCGCCGCTGGAAGATTCCTTGGAGAAATAAATATGTTCGTCAAGACCGTTGGTCACCGCATCTGCATCGAGTGACATTTCAGGTTTGGCGAGCACATCGCGCTCCCACGGCTGGACCGTGGCGCAGCCCGGACCAACAAGCATTGCGATCCACAGCAGTAACAACAGGGAAATTCCTTTGCGAATGTTCATCGTGTCAATAACCCGGTTTGGTTGTGAGGTGCATCACCAGATAGCGCCTCGATAATATTTTTTTCAATGATTTCATCATCTCCCTTGCGGAAACCTTTGTGCGACCAGACGACTGCACCGCTGGCGTCTATCAGGTAACTGCTGGGCATACCCAGCACCTTGAACTCGCTGGCCAGGTTGCCATCGGGGTTCATCACGACCGGAAAACCGGCGGGAAATTTTTCAAGGAAATGCATGGCCTCGGTAGAATCGCGATCGACGTTGACCGCAATAATCACCAGGCCCCGGTCGCTATACCTGTCCTGCAGCGCAGACATAAACGGAAAGCTGGATTTGCAGGGGCCACACCATGAAGCCCAAAAATCGAGATAGACCAGCTTGCCTCTATAATTGTCGAGGAAAAACTTGTCTGCCGGAATGAT
>JBATGO010000419.1:0-2749 GCA_049665845.1 Pseudomonadales bacterium
CCGCTGGCCGGCATCGCGGTCGCGTTTGCCGGGGTTTCAGCAGGTTTCAGTGCAAACCTGCTGCTGGGCCCGGTCGATGTAATGCTGGCGGGCATTTCAACCGAAGCTGCGCATCTTATCGATGCACAGGTATCGGTCGCACCGAGCGACAACTATTATTTTATTATCGTCTCGACGCTGCTGATCACGCTGGTCGCCGGCGCATTGAGCAACCGGTTCGTGGAACCGCGGCTGCTTGCGTCGCGCACGAATGATGGTGATGCTACAGCAGATGACGCAAATCGTTCGGTAGCAGACTTACAGCAGCCGAAGTTAACGAGCCAGGCGCAACAGCAATCGCTCGCTGCTGTGGGCTGGTTTAGTGCGCTGTATGCGCTGCTACTACTTACACTGGCCTGGCCAGGTGTGGGCGCGCTGGCCGCCGACGGAAAACAAAATGCCGCGCTGCTTGGCAATATTGTACCGTTGCTCGCACTTTACTTTGGCCTCGCCGGCTACGTGTTCGGACGCAGCAACGGCGTTTACAGATCGGGCACCGAAGTCGTAACCGGTATGGAACAGGCCATGTCGACCATGGCCTACTACCTGGTCCTGATGTTCTTCGCAGCACAGTTCGTCAGTTTTTTCAGCTGGAGCAATATAGGCACTGTACTCGCGATACTGGGTGCGGCGCTGTTGCAGGACCTGCGGGCGTTCCCGGCAATACTGTTGCTCGCAATGATTTTTCTCAGTGCTTTCATCAACCTTTTCGTAGGCAGCGCGTCGGCCAAGTGGGCACTACTCGCACCTGTGTTTGTTCCGATGCTGATGCTGCTCGACGTACCGCCTGCACATACACAGATGGCCTACCGGATAGGCGACAGCACCACCAACATCATCACGCCGCTGATGCCCTATTTCGGTATCGTGCTGGCCTATGCGCAGCGCTACCAGCCCCAACTTGGCCTGGGACATGTCATTGCGCTGATGCTGCCCTACTCGCTTGCACTGTTGCTTGGCTGGAGCCTGTTGATTTTCATCTGGATGGGACTGGGATTACCGCTTGGCCCGTAAAAAGGCTTACATCGCTGTATTGCCCCGGAGAGTCGTACCGGGGCAGGACCAGGCACCACTGCCTTTTCACTGCAACGATTGCAACCCATTACGCCGATTGCAAGCGCCTCACGCTAACAGGTCGAACCTGGCGAGCTGATAATTGTTCGCGTGTTGGCAACATGGATGTGACCCACATCACCCTTCCGCGATTAATTATCAACGCCCTGTATAAAACATTCCTGTACGCCTAAGCGCCTGATTCTCAAATGGATCTTACCCGGACCATCGCCTTGCGCGGCAGTTGCGCCCTGCTATGGTTAAGGAGTATGAACAACCCCCTGCAAGCAACAGCCGAGGCGCACTTCCCGCCTGCCGCCGCCGATGATGATGCACGCGAAGATATTTTCGACGCGCGCGTCGATGCCAATGATTGCGCAAAAGGAACGTTTACGCGAGATACGAAGCAATACGGGGCTCCGCACGCAGGCGAAGAAAAGAATACCCAAACACTGAATAAAGAAGTCGCCAAAACCTGGCTGGACTGGCAATGCAAAATGATTGCCGGGGTTATCAGCGGTAATCTCTACCTGCCCGCAGAAGATGGCGCAACCATAGGACTGGTATCGAGCTGGCCTACAGATACCGATGGTGAGCTGTCGCTGGCTGCAATAGCCCAAAGGGTTGCCAAAAGCCGTCATAGCGAAGTTATCCCGAGACACAAATACGGCCCGGGCAACCAACGGGTTTGCGACCTAATCGCAAGCCCTCTTGTCAGCGACGGAAAAGTCCTCGCAATAGTATGTTGCGGCGTATCTACAAGGTCCGAGGCCCAACAGCAGGCGATCCTGAAACTACTGCAATGGGGCTGCCTGTGGCTCGACACCCTGCTGCACCAGCAATCAATCGCAGCGCGTGAATACGGCACGTTTGTTAATCATATGCTGGCTGCTGCAATGACGCATCAATCCAGCCATGCGGCATCAATTGAAATCACCAACCAGCTGGCTGAGCATTTTGGTTGTGAGCGCGTAAGCCTGGGATACAGCGATGCCATGCAAATACGCCTGCGCGCCATCTCGCATCTCAGCGACTATGATCCGCGCACGGAAATGGCCCGCCAGATTGAGGCTGCCATGGAGGAAGCGGTCAACCAGAACCAGCTTATAGCAGTGCCAACGGTTGGTGCAGCGCCGAAATCGCAGGATATGATCTCCCGTAGCGCGCACGACAACCTCGCCAAATGCCAGAAGCACCAGACCATTTGCAGCGTACCACTACATAACGGCTTGCAGGGAGACCTGCAGACTATTGGCGCCATAACATTTGAACGCGCGGACCGTTTGGGATTCACACGCGACGAACTGGCGCATTTCACCTTGATCGCCAGTGTAGTTGGCCCGATGCTGGCGCTGAAATATCGGGAAGAAAGATCGCTCCCCGCGATGCTGGCGGAATCGTGCAGGAAAAAGCTGGCCGCATTGATTGGACCTGAAAATATAAAGTTGAAACTCGGCGCGGCCTTTGCACTTTGTACTTTGTTTCTGCTCTCGGTGGTAGAGGGCAATTATCGAATTACCGCGCCCGCCAGCATAGAGGCAGAATCAAGGCAGGTTATTGTCGCGCCCATAGACGGCTATATCCATCGTGTTGAGCGCCGCGCAGGTGATCTCGTAAAAGAAGGTGAGCTCATTGCTGCGTTAAAGGATGATACGCT
>JBATGO010000420.1:0-1571 GCA_049665845.1 Pseudomonadales bacterium
TCCCGGAGCCGAAAATGTTCATAGAGCACCGGAAAATTTCACACTCGGTGAAGCGATTCATACTACCAGCTTTTGGCTGTTGGCAGCGTCATGGGGAATCGTCATGTTCTCTATGGCAATGATGATTACTCATA
This sequence comes from Pseudomonadales bacterium, assembly GCA_049665845.1. Taxonomy (GTDB): domain Bacteria; phylum Pseudomonadota; class Gammaproteobacteria; order Pseudomonadales; family UBA7434; genus UBA7434. The sequence continues at coordinate 135 of JBATGO010000420.1, forward strand.
CCGTTGCCTACCTGCTAGATATGGGAATCGAGATAGGGGTTGCGGCCACTATTTTTAGCCTTTTGCCCGGTATGAGTATTGTCGGAAAACTGGGTGCAGGTTTCCTGGGACTCAGGATCAACACGCGTCTTCTTGCACTGGGCGCGGTAGCTTTAATGGCAATCGCCATGGCGATCCTGGTATTCACCAAGTACCTGCCTCTAATTGTTGCAGGCGCTGTATTACTCGGGTTGGGTTTCGGAGCTGCGCTCACATCCTTTCTGGATTGTTTTCCGTCATTCTTCGGGCCGAAAAACAATGCAAAAGTCATAGGAACAAGTTTGCCGATTACCATGCTCCTCGGTGGAATAGGGGCACCTTTTGCGGGTTTCTTTTTCGATTTCAGCGGCAGCTACATGATCCCATTTTCAACGGTAATTGTTTTGCTGGTCGTCGCGCTTGTTTGTCTTTTAACGGCCCGTCGACCTTCGTTGCCCTCGACTCGGGCTTATTCCGAGGCATAGGAAGAATTACGCTCGAAAACAGAAAATACATCGTGCCGAAAATACGAAACGCCTTTTGGGAAAGTCGTTAGAAGAAAACTGGATCCAAACCTTGAGAGAACTTTATGGCTAGTAACACAATATCTGAACCCGATAGCGAAACGTTGAATGTCGTATCTTTTGAGTTAATCAAAGGTGGTTTCCAATCTGCTCTTAAGGAGACCGCAAGTCTGATCGAGCGTACGGCGATGTCTCCAATCGTTCGCGAGAAGAAGGATTACTTTACTGCCTTTTTCGATGCTGACGGCCGCCTGGTTACGGGAATGGCCCACCCAGTAGGCGCCAACATGATGGACTGCATACTGGAGGATTTTCCTGTTAGTGAGATACAGCCTGGTGACTTGTTCTTGTACAACGATTGTTATCGCGCTCAGGGAGGCGTGAGCCATTTGCCCGATCTCGTATTCGCAGCGCCGTTTGCCCAAGATGGTCAGATTGTCGGCTTTTGTGCCTGCTTTGGGCACTTTTCCGACATCGGCGGCATGACACCGGGAAGCTACTCAGGGGTCGCCACCGAGGTATATCAAGAGGGGATAATGATTCCACCCGTAAAGCTCTTCGAGGCGGGTGAATTGAACAAGAACGTCGCAAACATAGTGTTGCGTAACTCTCGAGTCCCGGAACTTATGCGCGGTGACATGAGAGCGCTAGTGGCGGCCACCAAGCTTGCTGTCAAGCGGGGCGAAGAAATATGTGGTCGCCACGGTGTGGCGGCAGTCGTAGAGGCCTTTGCTCAGATGCAAAGTCAAACGGAGCATGCAGTTCGCAAAGCATACTTAGCTCTACCCGATGGTGTCTACGAGGTTGCTGACTTTCTTGATGCGGACCCTTTGACAGGAGAGAGCAAACGGATTGAGGTCAGTTTGCAGAAGTCTGGCGACGAAATCATCATTGA
>JBATGO010000421.1:0-10077 GCA_049665845.1 Pseudomonadales bacterium
GCTCATGGTAAACCCGAAGACGCTTGCGTACCGTTTCCTCACAATCGTCTTCGCGCTGAATTAACGCCTCGCCGGTTTCATCATCGATATCTTCCTGTTTGGGCCGATTGTAAAGGACGTGATACACCCTGCCCGAACCCGGATGCACCCGCCTTCCGCTCATACGCTTCACGATTTCTTCGTCATCGACACTGATTTCGAGCACCGTATCGACCTCGACACCAGCGTCCAGCAAAGCCTGTGCCTGCGGGATCGTTCTCGGGAAACCGTCAAACAGGAACCCTTCCCTGCAATCGTCCTGGGCAATCCGCTCCTTGACCAGCGCGATAATAATTTCATCGGACACAAGTCCGCCACTATTCATAACCTTTGCCACCGTTTTGCCCAGCGTCGAGCCAGCCTTGACCGCGGCGCGCAGCATATCGCCGGTAGATATCTGCGGAATACCGAAAGCTTCCATGATGAACCGGGCTTGCGTGCCTTTACCAGCTCCGGGTGGACCGAGCAGAATAATGCGCATAGTGACCTCGTTTGGATTACGTATTGCTGTGCGGAAAAATGATATGAGCGCGCAATGCCTGCGTTCGCAAGGAATTAGAGTTATCGCGGGCGCCGCAGGACGCCGGGAACAATACACAGTACACGGCGCGATCACAAGCGATCGCAGACGCTTTTTAGCACAGCTTACTGCCTAACTAAAGACACTTTTTCGCCGCCTGCCAGAGCTGGTCGACCAGTTCTGGCGGGGCTGGTGAGACACCGTCTTGGCCCTGCAACAAACCCGCTTCGCCCAGGCTGCGCTCGACGTATTCTGCGCGCTGGCAAAACCTGCCGTTGGCGTCACGCAGCGCCTGCTCCGCGTTGAGCTCAAGTTTACGCGCCACATTCACGCAACTGAATAAAACATCGCCCAGTTCTTCCTGCAAGCGCTGTCGCTGTGCTGCAGGATGCCCATTAGCACGGCGCGCAATTTCCTGTTCCAGTTCACCCAGTTCGGCTCGCAGACTTTGTACTGCGCCATCGACATCGGGCCAGTCCAGGCCAATCGCCGCAGCGCGCTTCTGTAATTTTGCGGCGCGCAGAATTGCGGGTAAAGCGAGCGGTACATTGGCGAACAGGCCTGATTGCTCTCGTTCGCTACGCTCACTTTGCTTGATCGCCTCCCAGTTCGCTTTGACCTGCTGCGAGTCGATCGACACCGTGCGCGGCTTTGCCTCGCCTGTGCTGTCAGCGTTGGCCGGGTACAAGTCGCCATCGGCAAAAACATGCGGGTGCCTGCGCAATAATTTTTCGCACAATGCCCGCACAACTGCACCGAAATCAAAACTGTCTTCCTCTTCGGCCAGGCGCGCAAAAAACACAACCTGAAAGAGCAGGTCTCCCAGCTCATCACGCACTGACCCGGCATCGCCCTGTTCGAGCGCATCTGCCAGCTCGTAGACTTCCTCGATAGAGTAATTGATGATGCTGCGAGCATCCTGTTGCAGGTCCCAGGGGCAGCCACCGTCAGGATCACGCAGGCGAGCCATCAGGTAGAGCAGATCGTCCATCGTGTAGCCGCTCTCGCTGGCATCGCCCTGCTTCCGGTGCATATCAGTTTTCGCGTTGCGCACTGATTACATTCGGCAGCGCATTAAGCCGGTCGACAATGCGCAGCAGCTGTTCCAGGTCAAAGATCTCCAGCCTCAGCCGCATATAGGCAATATTGGTTTCACGATCGGTGTGTGTATTGACGTTGACCAGGTTGACGCGCATACCCGCCAGCAAGGCAGTAATGTCGCCAAGCAAGCCGGTCCGGTCATAGGCCTCAATGGCAATATCGACCGGGTAGCGCTCGCTGGGCTCGCGCTGCGAAACCTGCTGCCAGGCTACATCGATAACGCGATCGGGTTGCTGATCACTGAGCTGCAGGAATTCCTCGCAGTCGACCCGGTGAATGGTAATGCCGCGCGCTACGGTAACGTAGCCGCAGATGTCATCGCCCGGCAGGGGTTTGCAACAGCGCGCCTGCTGGGTCACCAGGTTGCCCACTCCTGCAACTGCTACCGCGTCGCGCGGCGAACTCGACGGCTTTACCGTGGTAAACAGCGAGACCTGCGCGCTGTCCGGCGGCACGAACACTGATTCGGCAATACGCATGACCTGGCCCATACCCATATCACCTGCACCAAGCGCCGCGTGCAAATCCTCGACTGCGTCAAATCCAAGACGATCGGCAAGAATGCGATAGTCGACGCTGGTCAACGCCATGCGCCTGAGATCCCGCTCCAGGATCGCCTTGCCGGCTTCAATATTATTGCCGCGCTGCTGTTGCCTGAACCAGGCCTTCACCTTGGCACGCGCGCGGCCTGAACTGATATAGCCCAGGTCAGTGCGCAACCAGTCGCGGTTAGGGCGAATTTCATTACCGGTAATGATTTCCACCTTCTGGCCGTTTTTGAGCATGGTATTCAATGGCACGATGCGACCGTCGACCTTGGCGCCACGACAGCGGTGGCCGACTTCGGTGTGAATGTGATAAGCAAAATCAACAGGCGTAGCACCGCTGCACACGTCCACCACGTGCCCCTGCGGGGTGAACACATATATCCTGTCGGCCGCAAAATCATCGCTGAGTTCTTCAGCGAGATCACCAATATTGCCCTGCGACCCGCCGGCCTTGAGCGTCTGGCGCAGCCATTCTATTTTCTGCTCATAGCCCCGCGCGCTGCGCTCGACATCGGTACCTTTGTAAATCCAGTGTGCGCAAAGGCCAAGATCCGCCTCGCGGTGCATTTCCCCGGTGCGAATCTGTATTTCTACAATTTTCCCCTGCGGGCCTATGACCGCGGTGTGCAGCGAACGGTAGCCGTTAACCTTGGGGTTGGCGATGTAGTCGTCGAATTCTCCGGGCACGTTGCGCCAAAGGGAATGCACGACCCCGAGGCTGGCGTAACAATCGCGCACTTCATCGACCAGGATACGGATCGCACGGATATCGTAAACCTGGTCAAAGTCGACGCGTTTGCGCTGCATTTTTTTCCAGATACTGTAAATATGCTTGGCGCGGCCCAGCACTTTGGCCTGGATGCCCGATGCAGCCAGCGCACTTTTTACTTCGGTGATAACGCCTTTGATGTAGGCATCGCGATCGAGTCGCTTGCCATCCAGCTGTGATGCAATACTCTTGTAAGCTTCGGGTTCAAGGTAACGGAATGCGATATCCTCGAGCTCCCATTTGATATGCCCGATACCCAGCCGGTGCGCCAGCGGCGCATAGACATCGGCGACTTCGCGCGCGACACGACGCTGTACGTCAGCCGGTGCGAGTTTAAGCTCGCGAATGGTCTGGGTGCGCTCTGCCAGTTTGATAAGACCCACGCGCACATCGTCGACCAGTGCAACCAGCATCTTGCGCAGGTTGTCGACTTGTGCGTCGCGTTGGCCAAGCACCGGTTCGCTCTCGTTGTCGCGCGCAGAGAGAGCGGCAACGCGCAATACCCCGTGCAATAACGCGACAACATCTTCGCCCAGTTCGCGGCCAACAATTTCAAGCGTCAAAGCGCCCGCCGCGACGGCGGGATAAACAACTGCGGCGATCAGCGATGCTTCATCGAGCCGCAATTCGCTAAGAATGGCGGCCATTTCAAGACCGCTTTCCAGGTAACCCGGACGATGATGCGTAACGCTGCTGTGTTCGGCCAGCAGCGGTTCGCCTGCGAGCGCACAAGCGCGCTGCATTCGCACGCTATCGACACTCGCATCGAAACCGGGCAGCTGCGCAATCCACGCTGCGGTATCGAATTTGCCTTCCGCAGTCTGCGGGAATTTGCGCACCTGGACCATAAAGCTCTTCGTTTCGCGCCTGCCTAGCTGCCGTCATTGCCGGCAAAAACGCCGGTTGATAGATAGCGATCGCCACGATCGCAAATAATCACCACGATGACGGCGTTGGCGGTTTCAGCTGCAACCTGCAACGCCCCGTGCAGGGCGCCGCCAGAAGACACGCCACAGAAGATGCCCTCGCGCGCAGCCAGTTCGCGCATACGGGTTTCAGCATCCTGCTGGTCGATGTCGATAACCCGGTCGACCCGGCTGGCCTGGTAAATTTTGGGCAAGTAGGCCTGCGGCCAGCGGCGGATACCTGGAATGCGCGAACCTTCCTTTGGTTGCAAGCCGACAATCTGCACGGCAGGATTTTTCTCTTTCAGGAATCGCGACACACCCATGATGGTACCTGTGGTGCCCATCGAACTGACAAAATGCGTGATCCTGCCGTCGGTTTGACGCCATATCTCGGGACCGGTTCCTCGATAGTGTGAAGCGGGATTATCCGGGTTGGAAAACTGGTCGAGCACGCGGCCCTCGCCGCGTGCCTGCATCGCCAGCGCGAGATCGCGCGCGCCCTCCATGCCCTCCTCGCTACTGACTTCAATCAATTGCGCGCCGTAAGCACTCATCGCCAGTTTGCGTTCATCGCTCATATGGGTGGGCATGATCAGCACCATGCGATAGCCACGAATGGCCGCTGCCATCGCCAGGGCTATACCCGTGTTGCCGGAGGTCGCTTCAATCAGCGTATCGCCGGGCGCAATTTCGCCACGCGTTTCGGCCTGCACGATCATATTCAGCGCAGGCCTGTCCTTGACCGAACCCGCCGGGTTGTTGCCCTCCAGTTTGAGCAGGATTTCGTTGCTGCCGTGGTAGAGCCGCTGCAGGCGCACCAATGGCGTATTGCCAACAAAGTCTTCGATGGTGGAATAAGGCACGCTGCTCTCAGCAAGTGAATCGGGTTCGCTCGCATTATAACGAAACTGCTCGTCGCGCGCGGTCACGCCAATCACGCGCATCTCTTATAATGCGGGGCACCCCAGTATTGCGAAAGGGCCGTATGCATCAACCCGCCCCAAAACAGCGCAGCCAGAGCGATCCGGACATCCGCCTGCTGCTCGCTGCACCAGCCAGGTTGTTCGCGCTGCTCAGCATCATCCTCTTGCTCGGTAGCGCAGGCCTGTGGCTGTGGCCGCCGCAGCACAGTACTACGACAATACTTGCAGGGCGTGAATTCAGTATCCACGCGCTCTGGGCGTTCGGGCTGGCCGTGCTGCTGTGGATATTGTTCGCGCTGCTACTTACCGGTATCAGGCGCGAACTGAGAGCTACTGTCGCCGCCGCAGCGCCACGCGACACCGGCAGCACACATTATTCGACCCTGCGCGAGCTCGAACTGGCGCGCGCACAGGCGCTGCAATCGAGCAAGCTTAAATCCGATCTTATCGCCAGGGCGAGCCACGAACTGCTGACTCCGCTAAACAGCATCAGCGGGTTTGCCGGCATCCTGCAACGCGAGGAACTGGACGTCGCCGAGCGCGATGAATACATTGACCTGATCGTCGACAACGCACAGCAGTTAGAGACCCTCGTCAACGACCTGATCAGCTTCGCCGACAGGCACAGCGATGCAATCAGTATCGTTTATAAATACACTGACATTGGCGAACTGCTCTCCTTCACCGGCCGCTCGTTTCGCAACACGCTGCAAGCACATGGCCTCGCTTTAAAGCTCGATATCGGTGCGCTGCAGGGCGTCGAAATCGAAACCGATGCAGCGCGCCTGCGTCAAATGCTGTCCAACCTGCTGGTTAATGCGATACGCAATACCAAGCAGGGCAGCATTGGCTTGCGTGCCTGGCTGGACGAGGCTAACCCGGACAGCGCGATGCTGGTGATCGCGGTTGAAGATACCGGCTGTGGAATCGCGGCCGACAAGCTTGCCAACCTGCGCAATCAGCTCGCAAGCGAAGGCAGGACATCACGCCTGCGCAGGCGCGGCGAAGAACCGGGAGCGATTCCCGCTGCCCAAGCGCCGGGATTGGGATTCGGGCTCGGCCTGCCAATTGTCGCCGACCTTGCCGAGAGTCTTGGCGCAACGCTTGAGGTCAGCAGCGAAGTCAATGCCGGTAGCGTCTTCACGCTGAGACTGCCTGCGCGCGAGTGGCGGCGCAGGTCGAGCGAACCGGATTCGCAGGCCCAATCGCTGCATTGCAAACAAGCTGCAGCCCGTTGTGCCGATGCCCTGGTCGTGGATGATATTGAAAGCAACCGGCGACTGCTGCAACACCTGCTGCAAAACGCCGGCTTCGCATGCGATAGCGCGGCCTCCGGCGCAGCGGCACTGGCCCTTGTAAGGCAACGCAATTACGCCTGGATTTTCATTGATATCGGTATGCAACCGATGGATGGGCCTGAGTTGCTCGGCGAATTGCGCCGCCTGCCTGGTTACCAGCAGGTGCCCTGCATCGCCTGCACCGCACTGCGCCAGCAAGAGGACATCCGGCGCCTTCGTGAACTGGGATTCAATGCCCTGCTGGGCAAACCCGTCGACGCGCAGAAGATTCCCGCTTTGGCACGCAAGTTTGATTTGGCGCCCGCAGGCATCGCGACACGCGCCGCGACAATCAACGCGACAACCAACGCAACAACCAACGCAACAACCAACGCAACAACCAACGCGACAACCAACGCGACAACCAACGCAACAAGCAACGCGACAACCAACGCAACAACGGAAAAAAAACAAGACACGGCTGGCCCGATCACGGCAGCACAAAGCGGTGCCCGCGCAGCCAATCCGATCGAGGAACTGGAGCAGGCCGGCACGTTTGACATTGCCGGAGCGATCGCGCACGCCGCCGGCAATTGCGGCCTGGCACGCGAACTTGCCGAACTGTTACGCGGGGAACTCGAAGACGCCATGGCCAGGCAGGCGCAAGGATTTGCAAACCACCAGCTGCGAATGCAACATTTTCACCAGCTTAATGGCAGCGCATCGCTGGGCGGCACGCCCCGGCTAAAACACCTGCTGGTGCATTTCGAGACATTGTTGCGGAGCGATGGCGAAATCGCAAGCGATGAAGCGGCGCAACTTCTTCAAGCGATAGAACTGCAGCAGCGCGCAGTGCTTGAATGGCTGGCGCACACTGATCTTGAGCGGGTATTCACTGCTGCGAATCAGGCGTAAAGCTCGCGGGTTTTCAGTGGTCGCTCTCCCAGCAGCGGCAACAATGCCCGGCGTGTCAGCTGTTTGGCAAAACGGCGCGCGGCAGGATCGCCAAAATCATCGCGCGCCAGCGCAAACAGGGTTTCGCCCGCTACCGACAGCGGCCTGCTGTCGGGGCGCGATTCGTCATACACAGGCGCTTCGCCGATAGCACACTGCAGGGGTTTCGTATCCTGCAGTACGCAAAAGCCCTGGCCTGGCAGGTAGCTGTAGCAACGGCCTGCCAGAATCGCTTCGTGCGTGTCGCAGGTTACAGTAAAATCTACCGCAAAGCCCATTGTATCGATGATCGACAGCTCAAAACGACGCAGCGCAACTTCAATCTGTATCGCCCGCGCGACGTTATCCTGACGTACAGCAGCGTCTTCGTGCACAGCAGTGCCCCTGGTAGAAACGCTATTGGTATTGGTATTGCCATTCAACTGTGTATACGATGCAACGCGCAAGGCACCCAGTGCATTTTTGTAGCTGTGATAAATATCGCTGCAAAATTCATTGCCGTGACCCAGGCGCAATAACAGCTCGTTGAGATACAGCGCCGCATACAGGGTGTCGCGCCGCAGCGCCGGCACGGCCTGCAAGGCTTCCACCGCACGCAGGTTTTTCAGCTCTGATCGACCCGAATAGCTTAGCGATACTTCGGCAAAAGGCTGGATATTTGCGCGCAACGCCATTGCGGCGCGGCTGGCGTTGCGCAATCCCCTGCACACTGCTGACACCCTGCCCTGCGTCGACAGAAAATCGACGATCGCAGAGGTCTCGCGATAAGGCCGCTGGTGCAAGACGAACGCCCGGGTCTGTTCAACGCCGCTCAATTAGACTCTCACTGTTTATCGCTGTAACCAAGGCTTCGCAACATACGCTCGTCCTCTGACCAACTGCTCTTGACCTTGACCCAGAGCTTTAGCATGACCTTGCCATCAAGCAGTTTTTCAACATCGCGGCGCGCTTCCGTGCCGATTGCCTTGAGATTGGATCCGGAACTGCCAACCAGAATTTTTTTCTGGCCCGGCCGTTCTACCCAGATCAGGGCGCTGATCGTGGTAATGCCCGGTTCCACTTCAAAGCGCTCGATTTCGACCGCGACCTTGTGCGGCAGCTCATCGCCCATCGTGCGCATAATCTTCTCTCGCACGATTTCGGCAACCAGGAAGCGCTCGCTGCGATCGGTAATTTGATCGGCCGGGAAAAAATGCGCCTGCTCCGGCAGGCGCTTGCGAATCGCGTTTTGCAGTGCATCAATATTGTGTCCGCTCTTCGCCGACACCGGGACAATATCTGCCCACGCCAGCTCCGACGCCAGGCTCCGGATATGCGGTAGCAGCCGCGCCTTTTCCACCAGCCTGTCTACCTTGTTGATCGCGAGAATGACCGGTGCGCTGGCGCGCTTGACATTGTCTGCAACGAAGGCATCCTCCTTGGTCCACTGCAGGCGGTCTACCACCAGCACAATCACGTCAACATCATCAATTGCGCTGTTCGCAGTGCGGTTCATGTAACGGTGCATGGCGCTATCGTGCTTGCGCTGCACACCGGGCGTATCGACAAAAACCGTCTGGAACTGATCGTCTGTCTCGATGCCCATTACCTGGTGGCGTGTCGTTTGCGGTTTGCGCGAAGTGATGCTGATTTTTTGCCCCAGCATACAGTTAAGCAGCGTCGACTTGCCAACATTGGGCCTGCCAACCAGCGCCACGTAGCCGCAATACTGCTGCGGTGCCGCTATTGTTTCACCGGGTTCGCTCATTCAGTCATTATCGCCCTGCGCTACGTCGAGCATGATATCGAGCATCGCGGCAGCGGCGAGCTGCTCCGCTTCGCGCCGGCTGGCTGCCTCGCCCCCGGTGCTGCCCTCTATGCCCTGTACGTTACAGCTTACCCGAAAGCAGCGCTGGTGCGCAGGACCACTGGTTGCGCAGACGCTGTATACAGGCAGGCCCAGCTGGCGACCCTGGGTCAATTCCTGCAACCTGGTTTTGGCATCTTTCTGGCACTCGCCCGGTTGCACCGCTGCCAGCTCATCGTGCAACAATGCCAATATCGCCGCGCGTGCACCGGAAAAACCACTGTCGAGATACACGGCGCCAATGATTGCTTCAACCGCTCCCGCCAGGATCGACGCGCGAATTTCGCCACCGCGCTCTCCCATGCCCAGGACTATTACCTGCGGTAAGTGCCATTTCGCTGCAAGGCGTGCAAGCGTGTCTCCGCGTACAAGACTTGCCCTTGCGGTGGTCAGCGCACCCTCCGGTGCGGCGGGATGCGCGTGGTAAAGGTATTCCGAGACAATGACATCGAGCAATGCGTCACCGAGAAACTCGAGCCGTTCGTTGTCGGGACTGCCGGCGCTGCGATGACGCAACGCCTGCTGAAGTAACAGCGGGTCGGCAAAACTGTGGCCGATATGCAGCTGCAGTTCAGCGAGCGTGTCGTCTGCAGCCATGAAAAACTATTTTGCCTGTTGGAGGATTACTGAAAGCGAGCACAAGACTCGACACGAAATTATTCTGACCCGGGTTCGAGTGGCGCCTATCTGCTGGTCAGCGGAATTTCTGCGGTGTTGTTATTGAACATGATAACGACGTCGACATTGCCCATCAGGTTGATGCGCTTTTCGTAATTCGCGGTTATCAGGTAGGCTCCCATTTCCTTCTTTACCACAATATCACTCATCGCGATCGAATCGACCATGTCGATGTACAAGCGCTTGCTGAGCTTGTCGACGATCTCTTCCTTTTTTACCATCGGATTACCTGAAAACTGCTCTTGCACATCTTTCAGAATCGACTGGACATTCCAGTTATCAACATAATATGGCAGCATCTTTACTGCACAGGTTATCAGGAAGCCACCAAACAGTATCACGACTAACATGCCAAGCATACCGAGGCCCAGTTGCCGGGCAGGCGTCGGGACACATCGCGAGCTTGCAGCGAGCGATGCGTGATACTGGTTTGCATGTTGAGTTGTCATGGTCGAACTCCTTGCGGGGACAAGCGCTAGCCCCTGGTTACGAGTCATGGATTCTAGCACTGCAG
>JBATGO010000422.1:0-7883 GCA_049665845.1 Pseudomonadales bacterium
GAGGCTGCGACGTGCGGCTTGGCACGGGCTCGGCGTGATATGAATCAGGCGCAGCCCACCAGGCACTCGCTGCAACAGACGCCACAGCCTGGCGCAGGCTTTCCGGCGGATCGGGATCGCCGATAACACAGGGTTTTCCAGCACGCAGAATACCGGCCTTTTCAACTGCGATCGCCTCGCGTGTGTTGCCGAGCCAGTGTTCGTGATCCAGCGCAATACTGGTTATTACGCTGATATCTGCATCGACCAGGTTGACCGCGTCCAGCCTGCCACCGAGTCCGACCTCGAGTATGGCGTAATCCAGGTCCGCCGCGGCGAACAGGCAGAGCGCCGCCAGCGTGGTGAATTCGAAATAGGTCAGCGTGACCGGACCTGCATCCGCAGTGGCAGTGGCCAGGCGCGCCACTTCAATGCGGTCGAATACATTGCACAGCGCAGCATCGTCGACCATGCGGCCATCGATGACAATGCGCTCGTTAAAGCAAAGCAAATGTGGTGAGGTGTAAACGCCGACGCGCGGCCCGGGCAGCGGGCCCTGCGGTTCAGCAAGCAACACTTGCAGGGCGCGCACGACCGAACCCTTGCCGTTGGTGCCAGCCACGCAAATGGTGCAGCGCGCCGGTCTCTGCAAGCCGAGTTCGCGGTGCACAGCACGAATGCGCACGAGCCCAAGTTCAATGCGCTCGGGGTGAAGCGTTTCAAGCCGGGCCAGCCATGTGGCGAGCGAAACGGAACTCACGGCAAGCTACAGGGGCGTCGGCTGGTACATCGACACCTGCTCACACCGCTACTCCTGCTGTTCAACTACGAGCGGCTTCTCGCTATCGTTGCCTGGTTGCGCGTCTGCTTCTGCAGAAACTTCAGCCTGCGCAAACAGATCGCCCTCAACAAACTCCTCGACTACAACTTGCTCGCGATACGCCATCAAATTATCCAGCAGACGCGCAATCGTAGAACGCATCTCGGCGCGCGGCACGATCATGTCTATTGCACCGCGCTCGAGCAGGAATTCACTGCGCTGGAACCCGGCCGGCAACTTCTGCCGAATGGTCTGCTCGATGATATTCGGGCCGGCAAAACCGGCACGCGCATTTGGTTCAGCGATATTAATGTCGCCGAGCATAGCGAGACTTGCCGATACACCCCCATAAACCGGGTCAGTCATGACCGATATATAGGGCAGGGAATTGGCTTTCATACGCTCGAGCACGGCTGCGGTCTTGGCCATCTGCATCAAGGAAATCAGTGCTTCCTGCATGCGCGCCCCGCCGGTCGCGCTGAAGCAGAGTAGCGGGCAGCCGCGTTCAAGAGCGGCGTTGGCAGCACGGGTAAAGCGTTCGCCAACAGCATAGCCCATTGAGCCACCGTGAAAGCTGAAAGCGAATGCAGCCGCGATTACCGGCCGACCAAGCAAGGTGCCCGCCATAACGACCAGCGCATCTTTTTCGCCGGTCTGTTTTTGAGCCTGCGCGAGCCTGTCACGATATTTTTTTGTATCGCGAAACTTGAGCCTGTCGATCGGCAGCACCTCGGTGGCCAGTTCTTCACGAGCCTCTTCGTCCAGCGTGATGTCCAGCCGCTGGCGCGCGTCAATACGCATATGATGCTGGCACTTTGGACATACGTCAAAATTTTTCTCCAGCTCCGGGCGGTACAGCACCGCATCGCAGCGCACACATTTTTTCCACAGGCCCTCCGGCACAGAGGCGCGCTGGTCGGGTTTTTCTTCATCCGAAGAAACAAATGACGGTTTGATTTTATCAAGCCAACTCATTGGCAGCACACCTGTTGGACGGGCCGGCTGGCCGCTTGCTGGTTGTGTAATTGAAGGTTGCAATCATGCGTTTTTTGCGCCCTGCACGATGTTGGCCAGCAACTCTCGTGCAAGCGCCTGCATTGCCAATGTGTCTGCGCCGGCCTGCGCGGCCCTGGCCAGCGCATCGACCAGCATACTGCCAACCACCACACCATCGGCAACCATGGCAACTGCTTTGGCCGATTCGGCGTCCTTGATACCAAAGCCGACGCACACCGGCAAGCCGGTATGCGAGCGAATTCGCGCCACGTGTGTCGCCACATCTGCGGTGTCCAGGTGACCCGCACCGGTAACCCCTTTCAGGGATACATAGTAAATATATCCCGACGCGGCAGCACAGATTTTTTTGATGCGATCGTCCGTCGTGGTCGGTGCGATCAGCAATATGCTGTCGATACCGTGTTTGCTCAGGACCTCGTTGAGGGCAACAATTTCCTCCGGCGGCATATCGACAGTCAGGACGCCATCGACGCCAGCTTCGGCAGCGCGCGCGGCGAATGCTTCGTAGCCAAAGCGCTCGACCGGATTCGCATAGCCCATCAGCACCACCGGCGTTTCCGCGTTGTGTTCGCGAAACGCTGCGACCAGGTCCAGCGTGCGTCGCAGGCTCATCTTGCCGGCCAGCGCGCGTTCGTGCGCCAACTGAATGACCGGGCCTTCGGCCATCGGATCGGAAAAGGGAATACCCAGTTCGATAATATCGGCGCCCGCTTCAACCAGCGCGTGCATCAATGGCAGGGTTGCGTCCGCAGATGGATCGCCCGCGACAATATAGGGCACTACTGCCTTGCCGCCATTGTCGTGCAGTGCATCGAGGCAACGCTTGATCCGGCTCATCGCGTGATGACCGCGCGCTGCTTCCAGCGACTGTAACAGCCCAACCTGCCGGTGCTCAAAACGAAATCCCGTCTATCTCTGCCACCGTTAGAATATCCTTGTCACCACGACCCGAGAGGTTGACCACGATGGTCTGGTCCCTGTTCATGGTGCGCGCCAGCTTGCCTGCGTAGGACAGCGCATGGGCTGTTTCCAGCGCAGGCATAATACCTTCTATGCGGGTCAGTTCACGGAATGCCTGCATTGCCTCATCGTCGTTGACCGCGACGTAGTTGACGCGGCCGATATCTTTCAGCCACGCGTGTTCGGGTCCCACGCCGGGGTAATCGAGCCCTGCAGAAATACTGTGCGTATCGATGATCTGGCCGTCCTCGTCTTCCATCAGGTAAGTGCGGTTGCCGTGCAGCACACCCGGCACACCGTCGTTGAGCGGCGCCGCGTGGCGCCCGGTCTCGACCCCATCACCGCCCGCTTCGACACCGTACATGGCAATCCCTTCATCCTGCAACATCGGGTGGAACAGGCCGATCGCATTGGAACCGCCACCAACGCAGGCGACCAGTGCATCCGGCAGGCGGCCGATCTGCTCGAGTGCCTGGCGGCGCGTTTCGCGCCCGATAACCGACTGGAAGTCACGCACCATCTGCGGATACGGTGCCGGACCGGCCACGGTGCCAATAATATAGAAAGTGTTATCGACGTTCGTGACCCAGTCGCGCAGCGCTTCGTTCATCGCATCTTTCAGCGTGCGACTGCCCGACGTAACCGGAATCACCTCGGCGCCGAGCAGCTTCATACGGTAAACATTGAGTGACTGCCTGCGAACGTCCTCCTCGCCCATAAAGACATGGCACTGCATGCCAAAGCGTGCAGCGACAGTTGCCGACGCCACCCCGTGTTGCCCTGCACCGGTTTCAGCAATCACGCGCGGCTTGCCCATGTGCCTGGCCAGCAGCGCCTGCCCTATGGTGTTGTTAACCTTGTGCGCGCCGGTGTGGTTGAGATCCTCGCGCTTGAGGAAGATCTGCGCACCACCGAGCTGGCGACTCCAGCGCTCGGCATGATACAGCGGTGAAGGACGGCCGACATAGTGCGCGAGATCGGAATCAAACTCGCGCTGGAAGCCCGCATCGTTCTTCATCTTCTGGTACACGGCCTGCAATTCGTCCAGCGCAGACATCAGGGTCTCCGCGACAAAACGCCCGCCATAGGGCCCGAAATGTCCACGCGCGTCTGGCATCGCCGCGTAATCAGTAATCGATTTCTCTGGTGTTGTTCTATTCATGGTGAAATTCAGTCGTCAATTCGAAGCTACAGAGCTGTTTGTACGGCCAGCGTGAACTTTTCGATCGCCATGGCGTCCTTGCGGCCCGGCGCAGACTCAACGCCGCTGCTGACATCGACTGCATAAGGCCTGCAGGCTGCGATGGCAGCGGCAACATTGCCGGCGTGCAGGCCGCCGGCCAAAACCAGCGGCCGTCGACAATCGTGTGGCCACAGGCTGTGATCGAAGGCCTCGCCGGTACCGCCCCTGCCGCGCTCCGACAGCGTATCAAGCAGGAAGGCCGCAGCTGCGCTGTGCGCCTGCATCTGGCTCGCCAGCGCTGCCACCGCCCGTTCGCGCTCACCGGCATCAGCCTGCGATTGCGGCAGATGCAACGCCTTCATGTAAGGTACATCGAACTGCTCGCAGAACGCAGCGCTCTCGGCACCGTGAAATTGCAGCAACGACGGGCGCAGCTGATCGCGCACTGCGACAACCTCGGCAGCTTGCGGATCCACAAACAGCGCAACGGTAGCGACGAATGGCGGCAGGCCCTGCACTATCGCCAGCGCGGTATCGATATCGACGCAGCGCGGGCTGGCTGCATAAAACACCAGGCCCAGCGCATCTGCGCCGGCGCGCACCGCCAACTGCGCGTCAGTCGATCGGGTCAGGCCACAAACCTTTATTCGCGTGCGATACATCGGGGTCGGGCGCCAGCGTTAAGCGCCGCGGCCTGCGCAGGCAAAACTGGCAGGCTGAAAGCGGCAGAAATCGAAAAAGGAATACTAACAAACCTGCGGCTCCAGCGCCGCGTTGCAGAGTCGCTATAAATACCGCGAGTGCGGCGATGCAGCCACCCTGCGGTCAGGTTTTTGCGGTTTGGGTTTGGCTGGCGCGGATTTTCAGGCACCCAGGCCGATACTGAAGAGCTGCGCATCGGCGCCGGGCAATGCAAAGCGCCCGGGATAGCGCACATGCTGCAGGTACAGACCTGCAGGGCTCGCGGTTGCGGGCGCAATACGCCTGTCGCGCGCGGCGAGCAACCCGGCGAGCCAACCACTGGCTGCGCGGCCACTGCCGGATTCGATCAACGCGCCGACAATATTGCGCACCATGTGCAACAAGAACGCATTCGCCTGTATTTCCACACAGACCCGCTCGCCACAACGAAATACGCGCACACTGTGGACATTGCGCATGGCGGTGCGACTTTCGCAGGCTGCTGCGCGAAACGAGGAAAAATCCTGCTCGCCGAGCAGGCATTGCGCCTCGCTATGCATCAGCGCTGCATCCAGCGGCCGGCGCACATGCGTCAGCTGCCCCGCGAACAGTGCGCTGGCCACTTCGGCATTGTGAATCCAGTACTGGTAACGTCGCGCGGTAGCGCTATAGCGGGCGTGAAAAGTGGTGTCGACCGGATGCGCCCATTGCACGCGAATCGATGCCGGCAGGGCCGAATTTACGCCCGCCACCCAGGCCTTGTTTGCTCTCTCGACAGCGACATCAAAGTGAGCGACCTGGCCCAGCGCATGCACCCCCGCATCGGTACGGCCCGCACAAAAACTGCGTACCGGATGATCCGCTACAAAGGACAAAGACCGCTCAAGCGCGCCCTGCACGGTCGCCACCTGCGGCGAGCCCTGCTGCTGCCAGCCATGAAAACCGGCGCCATGGTAGGCCACGCCGACTGCTATGCGCTGGTGCATGCCTTCGGCGAGCGGGTACGCGCGCGCAAGCGCATCCTGCGATTCATTCACCGGCTCGACTGTCCTCCGCGTGGCAGCTGGAAAACCTGCCCGCCAAAAGACCTGAACCCGGCAGAGCGCCGGGTTCAGGGTGTTTCAAGCTAGGGCTGTTGTCGTTGCAACTGAAGCAAGTCGTTGCAACGGTAGCAAGTCGTCGCAACCGAAGTAAGCCGCTGCGACCGAAGCGGCGCAGCAAGCAGATGTTAGCCGAAGCGCGCGAGCATTTGCCGCGCCTCGTCGCGCTGCAGATCACTGCCCTCTTCCACCACTTCGGCGAGAATTTCCCGAGCGCCATCGTAGTCACCCATATCAATATAGGCGCGCGCCAGGTCGAGCTTGGTCGCGACTTCATCCTCGAGGTCATCAGACTCGACCGGCGGACTGGCCGGCTTGTCGGTGCTGCCTTTATTGAGACCGGCATCGAGGTCGAGATCGAGGTCCGTATCTGCAGCGGAACCGGCGATTGCGGTACTCGCACCACCGAGCAATTCATCGATGTCCCCGCCCAGCTCGGGATCCAGCGTAAGGATCTGGGCTTTCTGGATTTCCACCTGGGCAGCATCGCCAATTTCGTCGTAAACCTCGAGCAGCTTCATGCGCAAATCGGTGCGCAGTGGCTCCAGTTCAATAGCGGCCTCCAGCATGGCAACGGCCTGGTCGTTGCGACCGTATGCAAGATAGATGTCGGCCTCTGCGATCGGGTCCTCCGGCATTTCATCGAGCGTAGAAGCCTGATCAGCAGTGCCCTTGGCAGTTGCCGCGAAGTTGTCATCGCTGCCGTCAAAGCTGCGCTCAAACTGCCGGTCAAATTCGTCCTGCAGTTCTGCGTCGTTGGCGGGATCAACCGCGGCAACCGTACTCGCGTTCGGTGCTGCTGGCTCAAATTCATCCTCGACATAGCTTGCCGCCGGCGCCTCAAATACAGTCGCCGTGTAATCGTCTTTCTTGCGCGCGAATAACCAGGCAACCAGGCCCGCAAGCACAACGCCCAGGCCCGCGATAGCCATCAGCAGGCCGCTGACGCTGGTGGAAAAGGTATCCGCAAGTCGTTCCAGCAAACCTTTTTCAGGGGTTGCCGGCACCGCAGTGCGGTCAACACCGGGAACCGCAGCGGTGCTCTCTCCGAAGGCGCTGCTGGTCTCGGGCAACTCGCCACTTTCAAGCATGGCCTGGCGCTGCTCCAGTGCGGCGCGCACGGATTCGAGTTCGCGATCTTTTAACCTGAGCAATCGCTCGAGGTCGTCGAACTTTGATTCAACATCGCTGATACGTTCCACCAGCGACTGGTTTTCCATCGCGGCGCGATCAAGATTCTCGAGACTTGCAGCAAGCTCAGCCTGCAATTGGGAAATTTCACCACTACCCGGGATACTCGCGATTGCCCTGGAGGCGCGCCCGGTTCCCGCAACCGCGGCAGCAGCGCCATCCCGACGCGGCAGGCGATCTGCCACGCTCGCATTTTCGGAACTTAGCGTGAGGCGACCATCAGCCGTGGGTAGCGCAGTATCGTTCGATGCCACCTTGCGACTGGCATCCTGGATCGGGCGCAAGTCAGCGGGTGCAGCAGCATTTTGGGATCGCCAGCTTTTCTCGGCAGCACTGACCGCCTGATTGGCAGCAACCGCGCTGACGCGATCAACATCATCGAAGTCGGGCAGGCGCAACACCGCGCCGCGCTTGAGCAAATTGATATTACCGTTGATAAATGCCTGTGGATTTTCGCGCTGCAAGGCAAGCATGGCGCGGTTGACATCGGTGTCAGGCATGGTCGCCCTGGCGATCTTCCAAAGCGAATCGTTACTGCGCACCGTATAAGTCGCTGCGCCACCGGCGCTGGTGGAAGGCAGGCGTGCATCGGTGCTGGCAACAGACCTCGGCTCAAAGCGCGTGCGCACAGTAGGTCTGCGCACTACCGCTACGCGGCTGGACGGCTCGGCCGGCTGTACATTGTTGCGCGCCGAATAAATAGGCAGGTCGAGCAGCACCATATACTCGCGCAGCATACGCCCGTTGGGCCAGCGCACCTCCAGCAGGAAGTTGAGATAAGGCTCGCGCATGACATCCGGCGTGGATACTTTCAGGAACTGGCGACCTCGATCGTCGCGTTCTACGCGGAACTCAAGCGAATTAAGAAAATAATGCCGCTCTACATCGGCACGCTCAAAATCCGCCGCAGACGCGAGGCCAACAATGATCTGGCTCGGGTCCAGGCCAGCCG
>JBATGO010000423.1:0-5131 GCA_049665845.1 Pseudomonadales bacterium
CAATATTGGTGATGACCACAAGGAATACTTCTCGGGCAACAATGCGTTGAAGGCTTCCGGTAAAGACAACACGATGAATCAGTTCAGCTAACAAACGTTTGATCTTTCATTAAGCTGCATCGAGTGATCGGTGCAGCTTTTTTATTGGACTTCGTGAAGCGGAGGAGGCAAGTTTGAAAACCACGGACTTAATCGATAAATACGAAGATGCACTGACGATAGTCGATATATCTGCGTTCCGGCATTTTGGACGCAAGCGGGAATTTGGCGGTGAAATCGTTACCGTAAAATGTTTCGAGGACAACACCAGGGCCAAGGCGTTGCTGGAAACCAACGGCAAGGGTAAAGTGTTGGTAGTCGATGGCAACGGTTCGCGCGGCAGGGCGCTGATGGGCGATAACGTAGCGGCGCTCGCTATCAGCAGTGGCTGGGAAGGCGCAGTCTTTTACGGTTGTATTCGCGATTCAGCCGATATCGCTGCGATGGATATCGGTGTGCTGGCGCTTGGCGCCACCCCGCGACGGCCACTCAAGCAGAACAAGGGCGAGACCGGCATAGAACTGGCCTTTGCCGGGGCACGGTTTTGCCCCGGCGCCTACATTTATGTCGACGATGACGGCATGCTACTGAGCGGCGAAGCGCTGACTGTCTAGCTCGCGCGCTGTGCGATGCGATAGCCTGCACTGTAGCTGCGGTGTTCAATATAGTCAGCTACGTCGCCGCGCTTGATGCCGTATGTTTCAAGCACGTAGAGTGCGAAGGAGTCGTGTTCGGCAAAAATCGCCAGCAGCGCGTAGGGTGTCGGTACATCGTGCTTGCCCGCACACTCAGCCAGGAAGCTGGCGCGCTGCAAAACGCGTTCAAAGCCCTGCGTGGGTCGGGTGCGACGTTGCTCTGTATATTTTTCGGCAGGCTGCGCACGCAAAACCGGCGTATGACGTTTCACGCAATCCACCAGGTCTCGATGGATCACTCCAAGGCTGACGCCCTGTTCGCTGAGAAACAATGCGACTTCACAATCGTTCAGCAACGCCAGCAGCAGGTGTTCCACGCCAATAAACTCGTGCTCCTTGTAGAGCGCATAACGAAATGCGCCGTTGATTGCTTTTTGCAAACTGTTCTTTTTCATGACGGCCACCCCTCGATATTTGAGTCAGTCGCACAGCTGCCCTGTACTGAAAATGATGCTGGATTCAGTTGCACAGAATTCACAGCATTGCGCCTGCCTGAACGGCGATTTATTTCGCCTGTTCAATGACAGTATATGGAGTGCGGCCCTGACATGTACGCCTGCGCATCAATGTTTGCAGCGTTTTACAACGCTGGATATTTCTCAGGCTTTGCATGCATATTAATTGTCAAGAAAGTCGACAGTTTCGTATGCGTTATATCAAAACGATCGCATCTAACGTATTGCAATAGCGTTTACTTATATTGCGAAACTGCTTGCGCGAAATTTTTTTCATCGCAGCGACGCAGGGGGAGGGAGCAAGGTGTCTTATCGGCAGCTACTGTAGCAGACCTGGCTTCGTATTATTGCGGCATTTAGAATAGCGCGGGCAATTCGCCGGTTGCACGCGTTTTAAGGGATATTTTCAGCTGTGCAGCTCGATTGATATCACCGCGCCAGCGCCTTGCCAATCGCTTCGACACACAACGCCACGTTTTCTTCGCGCGCCGAGTGACCCATCAGCCCAATGCGCCAGACCTTGCCGGCAAAATCACCGAGCCCCGCGCCTATTTCCAGGTTGTGTTCGGCCAGCAACTGCTGCCGGATCGCGGTGTCGTCCGCGCCCTCCGGAATCCATACGGAATTTAGCTGCGGCAGCCGAAAAGGCGCTTCGACCACGAAGCTGATGCCGAGCCTGGCCAGTGCGTCGCGCAGTTTTTCGTGCATCGCCGCGTGCCGCTGGTGGCTGGCCTCAAGACCTTCTTCCTGCAGTATCACCAGCGCTTCGTGCAAGCCATACAGTGCGTTGATGGGGGCAGTATGGTGGTAGGCGCGTTTGGCGCCCTTGCCCCAGTAGCCGAGCAACAAATTCAGGTCGAGGAACCAGCTTTGCACTGGTGTTTTACGCTCGCGTACAACCGCAGCCGCCTGTTCGCTAAAAGAAACAGGTGACAGACCTGGCGAACAGGACAGGCATTTCTGGCTGCCGGAGTAGGCCGCGTCGGCACCCCAGGCGTCGAGCTCTACGGGAATGCCACCCAGTGAAGTGACGCAATCGACGATGCTCAGGCAGTTGTATTTACGCGCAAGTTTGCACAGTGTCGCTGCGTCAGAGCACACGCCGGTCGAGGTTTCCGCGTGCACGAAAGCAACCAGCTTCGCATCGGGATTGGCCTGCAATGCATCTTCCAGCTTGGCCGGATCGACGGGCGTCCCCCAGGCATTATCGACGCGCACCGCGGTGGCGCCGCAGCGCACCACGTTTTCCAGCATGCGCGTCCCGAACACGCCGTTGACACAAACAATCGCCTTGTCGCCAGGCTCCAGCAAATTGACGAAGCAGCTTTCCATGCCTGCCGAGCCGGGTGCGGATACACAGAATGTAAGCTCGTTTTTGGTCTGGAAAGCGAACTGGATCAGCGATTTCAGCGAATCCATCATGCCGATGAATGCGGGATCGAGATGGCCGATAGTCGGTTTGCCCATTGCTTCAAGAATACGAGGGTGAACATCGGAGGGGCCGGGGCCCATCAGGGTGCGTTGTGGTGGCTGAAAACTCTTGCTCATATTGATTTTGCCGCGTCGCGGACAGTTTGTTGTGAGTGGTTTGCTGTAAGTGGTTTGTAGCGAATAGTTTGTAGCGAATAGTCTGTAGCGATTAGTTGTTCGCGAATAACGCGCCTCGCCGTAGTTTACGTGCCCTGCAATAGACACAGCGCGGCTGCCAAAACATGTAAGCCTACCAGAATTGCGGGTGCTGCGTCTGCTGCGACGGAACGGTTTCGCAGCGGCGCAGTGCACCAGTTCCGGCCGCACGATGCGAACTGCATCGCAATCGGGAAGTGGTAAAAATTCGAGGCTGGCGAATTTGTGTTCACTATCACAGATCGCGGCGGCACTTTTCTTATCATGCGCGCCGGGCTGTCTTTCTTGGCTAGATTATTTATAGCGACTGCATCCAACCTCTTTTGAACAACGAGAATTCACCATGGAAATTTACTCATCGATTGTCGGCTTCTTCCAGACCGGTGGCCCTTTCATGTACCCGATTGCGCTGGTGCTAACAGTCGGCGTCGTTATCGCACTGGAGCGCTGGTTCTTCCTTACTTCTGCGCGTGTGTCCAACAAGCTTGCCTACGACAAGATGAAGCCCATGCTCGAAGGTCACAAGTATGACCAGCTGTACACCGTCGCCAAGCAGTCATCCGCGCCAGTCAGCAAAATTATTACTGCCGGTATGGCCAGCATGGCTTACGGACGCCGTCGGGACGACCTGATGTCGGCGATGCGCGAAGCGGCGATGGAAACCGTGCCGCGTCTCGAAAAGCGCACACCTTACCTTGCAACCCTTGCCAACGTAGCCACGCTGCTCGGCCTGCTCGGCACCATCATCGGTCTTATCGCAGCCTTTACTGCAGTGGCAGACGCGGACCCGGCAACCAAGGCAACACTGCTTTCGCAAAGTATCTCGGTGGCGATGAACACCACAGCGTTCGGCCTCATATCAGCGATCCCGATGCTGCTTGCACATGCTGTATTGCAAAGCAAGACCTCGCAAATCGTCGACAGCCTCGATGTGGTCAGTGTGAAGTTCCTGAACGCCATCTGCGCCAAGCCCGACCAGAAAAGTGCTGCGCCCGGTGGCGCGCAAGCGGCGGCGGCATAAGTTCATTCACCAGCAGCATGAAAATACGCTGCTGCTACACATCATTGCGCATGCACTTGTCGGCTTGCGCCTAAACAAGGCTGGCCAGGACTAAAACGATGTCTATTTCAGGGTCCCCACTGCGTTCACAGAGTTTACGCAATCGCGAAGAGGCTGATCTCGATATCACGCCTTTTATGAACCTGATGATCGTGCTGGTTCCCGTGCTGTTGTTGAGCATGGTTTTTACCCGCATCACCGTGATCGACCTGCAACTGCCGGCTGCGGCCAGCGGAGAGCAAAGTGACCTGCGCAAGGAGCAGGTTGAAGTAATCGTCGGGCCTGCTCGTCTTGCTGTGAACTTTCCCGCAGGCATGTTGCTGCGCGAAGTAGGCCAGACTGAAGCGGGCGAGCCGAATTATGCCGAGCTCACGCTGGTGCTGCAGGAGCTGAAAAGGCACTTGCAGGGCAAGCAGGCAGACCGCAAAAACATCAGCATGCTGGTAACCGGCGATACGCCCTACAACCAGATTATTGCGACCATGGACGCGGTACGGTCTTACCCCGCAGTGGTTGCAACTGATGTTGTGGAAGCTGAATTGTTCCCGGATATAGCTTTTGGCGATGCACCTGCAGCAAAAAACCAGCGGGTTCAAAGGAGTTAGGTCATGAGCGCAGGATCGATAACCGGCGACGGTGTTTCCGAGCTGACTGCGCAGCGCAGGCAGCCGCGCGGGTCCGCAACAAAACTTAATCTTGTTTCGCTGATGGATATTTTCACCATCCTCGTGTTCTTCCTGATGTTGAACACCGGCGAAGTTGAGGTATTACAGCCCGATGAAAAAGTGGTGCTGCCAAAATCCTTTGCCGAGCTGCGCCCGGATAATTCGCCGGTGATCAAGGTCAACAGCCATGCGATTTATTTCAAGGAACGCGAGGTGGTCAGCCTCGATGACCCAGCCATACGCAAGGAAACTATTGCGCCGCTGTATCACTTGCTCGCAGCACAATTAAAAAACTCGCCTGTAAATGTCGAAGGAAAATTGCAGGCCGAGCGCTCAATTTCGATTATGGGCGACGCCTCGGTCGACTACGCGCTGCTGAAAAAAGTATTGCACACCTGTGCGCAAGCCGGATTCAGGGATGTCGCACTGGCTGTCGAGTACAGCAGCAGGGCGGCGCTGGCACCGGCGGAGCCGCCGCTGGCCAGTAACGCAGGAGCGCGCTCGTGACGACCTGGACCTATCCCGCCGATTCTGTCCTGCACTGGCATAGTGGCGTGGTCGAAGACCAGCGCTTTGACCGCTGGTTGAAGA
>JBATGO010000424.1:0-11493 GCA_049665845.1 Pseudomonadales bacterium
GCGGCATTGTGCGCCAGGCTGGCCTTGAGCACTTCCCGCGGATAAATGCTGGCGCTGTCGATGGTGCCACGGGCCAGTGCTTCGCTGGCGATAACCTGGTGCTGGCTGTCGAGGAACAGCGCCCAGAATACTTCTCGCTGCTCGTGACCGAGCACACTCGCCAGGTAAGCGCGGGTCGCATCGGGACTGGTCAGCGGCGAGCTGCGCCGGATCGCATCGAAAAGGCTGCGATGTGCAATTTCGTGGATCGCTGCCAGCATGGCGCTTTTGGCGGCGCCCAGCCCATGGCGGGCGAGCAGGGCGTTGTGCGGCGCGTTGAGCAGCGCGGCGAGACCGCCGAAGTGCTCCAGCAGGTCGCGCGCAATCTGCAGCGCGGAGCGGCGCTGGCTGCCGGTGTGCAGGAAAATAGCGAGCAGTTCTGCATCGCTCAGGCTTTGCACGCCGCGCGTGAGCAGTTTTTCGCGCGGGCGCTCGGTTGTGGGTAGCGCGCCATTAGACATAGAATCCTCCTTGATTTGTCTGCAGGGCACTGCGCCTCACTGCGCAGTTGCCGTTATTGTACGCGTCGTTTGTGTTACAGCGAAGCGCTTCGAGCTGTTTCGTATTCGCGGCATGCAACGTTTGCTGTTGGAAATTGCGTTCGCCCCCCGCCGGAAGATTAGCCATGCCAGATGCCAACCCGCCCGCCAAGCTGCAGCAAAGCCTGCGCCACAAGCGCATATTGCTGGGCATTACCGGGGGTATAGCCGCTTACAAGGCACCGGACCTGGTGCGCCGCCTGCGCGAGCTCGGTGCCGAAGTGCGGGTGGTCATGACCCGCGGTGCCTGCGAATTCATTACCCCGCTTACCTTGCAGGCGGTATCGGGCAATCGTGTGCACACGGATTTACTCGACGCTGATGCAGAAGCGGCGATGGGACATATCGAGTTGGCACGCTGGGCCGACGCATTGGTGGTAGCACCGGCCAGTGCGGACTTTCTCGCCCGCACTGCGCAGGGCCGCGCCGATGACCTGCTGGCAACCCTGCTCAGCGCCAGCGATGCGCCGCTGTTACTCGCACCGGCCATGAACCAGGCTATGTGGCGTGACGCAGGCACGCAGGCCAATGTCAAACAGCTGCTTGCGCGCGGTGTGCAATTGATTGGCCCGGATGCCGGTGAGCAGGCGTGCGGAGATACCGGCACCGGTCGCATGAGTGAGCCGCTGGCAATCGCCATCAAGGTTGCAGACCTGTTTGCCCACCAGTTGCTTGCAGGCCGTCACGTGTTGATCACTGCGGGGCCGACCCGCGAGGCGATCGATCCGGTGCGCTATCTCGGCAACCGCTCCTCCGGCAAGATGGGCTTTGCAATGGCCGCTGCCGCGCTTGAAGCTGGCGCCAGCGTGACGCTGGTTTGCGGGCCGGTAGCGCTCGAGGCCGACCCGCGCGCCAGGCGCATTGATGTCGAGTCGGCCGCGCAGATGCTCGAGGCGGTGCTCGCAGAAGTAGACAGTGCCGATATATTTATCGGCGCCGCTGCGGTCGCTGACTTCCGTCCCGTTAACGACTCTGCGCAAAAAATCAAGAAGCGGGACGGACAGGCAACCATGACAATCGAGCTGGTGCAAAACCCCGATATTATCGCAACGGTTGCTGTACGTGCGCATGCACCTTTTGTCGTCGGCTTTGCTGCTGAAACAGAAAAGCTTGTAGAACATGCGCGCGACAAGCTGTCGCGCAAACACCTGGATATGATTATCGCCAACGATGTGTCGCGCGACGATATAGGGTTCAGTGCAGACCAGAATGAAGTTATTGTGCTGGATGCCGACAGCGAAACGCGCCTGCCAATGGGTAGCAAAAACCAGCTTGCGCGACAATTGATCAACTTGATCGCAGATCGTCAGGCTCGCGCGTAACGACAGTGCCAGCTCGCAGCATCTTTACGGCGGCGGTAATATTCGCACTGCCTGCAGCGCTTTCTTCACGTCTATACTAACCACTATCCACGGAAACAAGACCTATTCCGATTAAGCACATTACACCCGAACACGCAGGTGTAATGGTTTTGTGTTGGCGACAGTAATGAAGACCGTGCGCTAAGCGGTGTTCGCGTAAAAATCAAGGGATGCAGCCAGTATCGTGTTCATCCAGTCGCTATAAAGCCTGGTTCAGAGGGGAGCCTGAGTGTCGTCCAAATCGCCGGGACTATTTCAGAATTGGCAGAGCCTTGCGCTTGTGCTGTTGCCTGCGGTGCTGGGTATCGCGCTGGTTTACACGGTCGCGACGCCAAAGGCCGAACGCAGTGCGGCCGGGCAAATCGTGCGCGGCGTGGCGCAGGTCAAAGCCGGCGCACTGGATAATGCGATGCAGGTACTCAGTGGCCAGCTTGAGGGCTTGAGCCGCCTTTCCCAGCTACGCAGCGCGATCGCCGCGGGCGACCAGGGTGCGCTGGATATCATGTCAACCGAGTGGTCGCTGATGTTCAGTAACGTCAACCAGCTGGCTATTCTGCCAATGGGTGAGCTGGGCACTGCCGATCTCGGGAGTAACCGCCAAAAGTTGCGCAACAATATCGAAAAAGACATTGTCGAGCGGGCGCGCGGTGATGAGCGTGTGGTCATTGATGTCTATCAGCTGGACGGGCGCTACGTGGTGAGTCTCGCGCGTGCGGTGAAATCAGGAACGCGCAGCGCCGGTGCAATCCTGCTCACGCTCAAGGCCGATTGGCTGTTGGCGCAACTGGAAACTTTCGAAGCCAGCGGTGCTCGCAGTGGCAGTTCCACAACGCGGCTGCTTTATAGCGTCGCGGGATCAACGCCGGTGGTTGTTATTACGCAGGGCAGTCAGGTCCCTGCCGACGCGGCGCTTGCAATTTCCAGCGTGCCGCTGCGGATTAACCCTAACCTCTCCCTGGAATACAGCGTGCTGCAGGCACCTGCTGTGCTCGACAGCGCCACGCCGTTGTTGTTGGGCGCGTTCATTTTATCGGCACTGCTCGGTGTTATCGCGTTGCTGCGCCAGCAGGGCGCTACCGGCAAGCTGGTAGAGAGCGATGCTGTCGCGTTTGGCAGTTTCATCGGCGAGTCGTTCGGGAAATCCTCGCAAACTGCACCGACCTTCAGCTTTGCCGGTTTCGACAAGGCGGCGGGTGATTTCGCCAAGGCGCTGGCACGTTACCGCGGCAAACGCAGTGAGGCGTCATCGGCCAGCGAGTCCGGGTCGAAAATGGAAGTCAGCAGCGACGAGGACACAACGAACTGGCAAAACCCAGCGCTGGCGGGCAAGGTCGAAGTCGAAGAAACAGCCGAGTCGGAACCCGAAGTGACAGCCCATAGTGCCGAACTGCCGGCGCATATTTTTCGCGCCTATGATATTCGCGGCCTGGCCGAGCAGGAACTGGATGACGCCACGGTAGCGTTGATTGGCAAGGCGCTGGGCAGCACTGCGCTGGACGCAGGTAACGACAGGCTGGTGCTAGCGCGCGACGGGCGCCTTTCCTCAGAGCGAATTCACGACGTGTTGCAGCAAAGCCTGCTGGCTACCGGTTGTGATGTGATCGATATCGGCCTGGTGCCGACACCGCTGATGTATTTTGCCACCGAATACCTCCATACCGGCGCCGGCGTCATGGTTACGGGCAGCCACAACGGGCCCGAATACAACGGTTTGAAAGTCGTGCTGGACGGGCAATCGCTGGTCGATGAGCAGGTACAGGCGCTCTACCAGCGGGCCAGAGCGGGCAGTTTCCTGCGCGGCGCGGGCGACCTGACGCGCAAGGACATCATCGACAGTTATATCGACCACATTGCCGATGACGTGGTTTTCGCATCGCAAATGAAAGTCGTGCTGGACTGCGGCAATGGCGCAGCCAGCGAGGTAGCGCCGATGCTGTTCGCCTCGCTGGGTTGTGAAGTGGTGCCGTTGTTTGCCGAGGTTGATGGCAATTTCCCGAACCACGCACCTGACCCGGGCAAGGCAGAAAACCTGGCTGCATTGATCGAAGAAGTCAGCAGCCAGGGTGCCGATCTCGGTATTGCATTCGACGGCGATGCCGATCGCATGGTTGCGGTAACCGCCAGCGGTCGTATCGTGGATGCAGACCTTTTGCTGATGTTGTTCGCGCGTGACGTGTTGACCCGCAATCCCGGCGCTGATGTTGTCTACGACGTGAAATGCACACGCAATCTCAGCCAGGTCATTTCCAGCCATGGCGGGCGGCCGGTGATGTGGAAAAGCGGTCACTCAAGGATCAAGCACAAGATGGCTGAAACCGGCGCGCTGCTCGGCGGTGAGTACTCGGGTCATTTCTTTTTCAAGGAGCGCTGGTTCGGTTTCGATGACGGGCTCTACAGTGGTACGCGGCTGGTGGAGATGCTCACGCTCGAAGCCACTTCGCTGGACGAAGCTTTGCAGGATTTGCCCGCAAGCTTCACCAGTCCGGAACTCGATATTCCCATCGATGAGTCGCGCAAGTTCGATGTGGTCGACCAGCTGGCCAGCAGTGAGCAGTTCGGCGAAGGGGAAGTGACGCGCCTGGATGGCTTGCGTGTCGATTATCCCGAGGGCTGGGGGTTGGTGCGCGCATCGAACACCTCGGCGAAACTCACGGCGCGCTTCGAAGCCGATTCCGAAGATGCGCTGGCCGCGATCCGGGAGCGTTTCGATGCAGCCCTGCGCAAACTCGACCCTGCCCTGGCTATTCCTGCCTGACCGCGTTTTTTAACCCGCGCGGGCGCTCAACGCGTTGCGTTATACTCGCACATCACAAGATTTTTTAAATTCCCGGCACTTCAGTTGCGCCGGGAGCGGGATGTTGCGGTAATACGCTGCAGCGAGCCACAGCAACGCAGTGTCAAACAGCTGCACCAGCACCAGCGGAGATCCTATGCCACTAAACCGGGAGCGGTCCGAACTCATCGCTTCGGTGCTGACCGAATCATTGCCCTATATTACGCGGTTCGTCGGCAAAACCATCGTCGTCAAGTTCGGTGGCAACGCGATGGTCGACGATGCGCTGCAGCACGATTTCGCGCGCGATATCGTGTTGATGAAGCTGGTCGGCATGAACCCTATTGTTGTCCATGGCGGCGGCCCGCAGATTGGCGCCATGCTCGAACGCCTCGGTATTGAGTCGCGGTTCGTCGACGGCATGCGCGTGACCGATACCGAAACCATGGACGTGGTCTCGATGGTGCTGGGCGGGCTGGTCAACAAGGAAATCGTTGCGCTGATCAACCAGCACGGCGGGCTCGCGGTCGGGCTGACCGGGAAAGACGGTAAATTGATCAATGCCGAGAAATTATCCGCCGTAGGCAATAACCCCGCGCTACAGAGCACCGAAATTATCGATATCGGCCACGTCGGCAAGGTTGAGTCGATTAATGTCGACCTGCTCCATTCGTTGCAGGCGGTCGGCATAATCCCGGTTATTGCGCCAATAGGCATTGGCCGCGACGGCGAGACTTACAATATCAATGCTGATCTTGTGGCTGGCAAGGTTGCCGCATTGATGGGCGCCGAAAAATTGATGTTGTTGACCAATGTTGAAGGCGTTAAAGACGAGAACGGCGAAGTTTTGACGGGGCTGAGTGCGGCCAATGTAGACGCGCTTATTCAAAAAGGTACTATCAAGGGCGGTATGTTGCCAAAGGTTAACTGCGCCGTCGACGCGGTCAAGGAAGGTGTGCACTCTGCGCACATCATCGATGGAACCGTTGCCCACGCAGTGCTGCTCGAAATATTTACCGATACCGGTGTCGGCACATTGATTAGCGATCGCAGTCCTGCCGGCTGAAACAGGCTGCATCCTTCGCTATTGAGCGCGCATTCATTCGATTGCGCCAGTATTCCACTTTCCTCTCTATTAATTGGCTTCTGCTCATTGGTTTCCACAATTCCCTGCGCTGGAATAGCGAACCCGGTGTGGTTAGCGGCGGGATTGACTACCTGAAACACATGGCAAGCCTCATACAGGGTTGCTGACTGCGTGTTGCTTAATTTGTCTGTCCGCAAAAGCTTATTCTGCAAATACGCTGCTAAAGCTATGAAATAAATAACTCGATCACAAAGAGCGTAAAAACTGTGAAAATATATTTTGCTGCACGCAAAAATACTTCATTTATAAAGCGAATAGGAGTATCTTTCGCAATGCCAAAGCGATGTGTGCACACACTTATCGCGAGGCCAGGCGTCGCGAAACCTTATGATAAAATTTTGCAAATCGAACACCTGCAGTGTTTACTGCAAAAAAAGTTCACAAGCATGGCTTGCAAAGGGACGTCCGGCCCGCATTACAGCGCGCACTGGAATTTAAGCCGCACTGAAAATAGTGTGCGGTAAATAGTGCGCTTTAATGTGAATAGTGCACTGCTTCAGTGCGAACAGCACCACTTCGTGGCCAGTCAGGCGCGACATACGCTCTGCAGCCATTTGGAACAGGATTAGCACACCACATGCCCCGACTCTCACAGAAGACCCCGCGCCGCCAGCAGATTCTTGAAGCATTGGCGAAAATGCTCGAAGATGAAAAAGGCAAACGGATCACTACAGCGGGTCTGGCGCGAGCCGTAGGCGTATCCGAAGCGGCGCTATACCGGCACTTCCCCAGTAAGGCGAGAATGTTCGAAGGCCTTATTGAGTATACGGAAGATGCGATATTCAGCAGGGTTACGCGGATCATCCAGGAAGAAAACGGCGCCTTTCGGCGGCTGGAATGCATCATTGCGCTGGTACTGGGTTTTGCGGAAAAAAATTGCGGCATTGCGCGGATTATGAATGGCGATGCCCTGGCCGGCGAAACAGAGCGAGTGCAAAAGCGCATCGTGCAATTTTATGAAAGGCTGGAAACCAGCATCAGGCAGGTTCTGCGCGATGCCGAACTGCAGGAAAAGTTACGTCCCTGCATGCCCGCTGCGGCGGCGAGCAATCTGCTGGTATCAATCGTTCAGGGAAAAATCGC
The DNA here is from genome assembly GCA_049665845.1 of Pseudomonadales bacterium. Taxonomy (GTDB): domain Bacteria; phylum Pseudomonadota; class Gammaproteobacteria; order Pseudomonadales; family UBA7434; genus UBA7434. Next base: position 6,943 of record JBATGO010000424.1, read on the forward strand.
ACATTTTGTGCGCACGGAGTTCAGGCAGTCATCCACGCTTTACTGGCCTGAGCAGTGGCAACACCTGATGGACGGGTTTTTCCGCGACGCCATGGTACAGGCACCAAGGCATTCGGTTGCGCGCCAGCATGCGCCGCCGCTGGTTGCCAAAGCCCAATAAAGCCCAAAATTGCCCAACAGGCCTAATCCGGCACAGCCGGCCGGGATTCCGGCCTGTGTGTCAGCGCCTTGCAGCGCGTTGCAGCAAGCGGGAGAGCCGGGCCGAGTCAGCATCATATTTTTCGCCGACCAGTCTTTTTTCTTCGATCCTTGCCACAATCGCTGCTTCTGATTCCTTCATTTCGGCTTCAAGATCCGCGATGTTTTCGCTAAGTTGCTCGGGAACTTCGACGCCGCGGCGCTCCAGGTCGGCAGCCGCTGTCTGCTGGGTTACGGCTTTTTCCTTGAGGCTGTAGAGGTTGTTGCGCAGGATACTGATGCGCACATCGAATTCGCTGAGTTTTCGCTCGCGTTCAGCCTCAAGATCGACCACCGAACTGTAACGCAGCAAAAGCGATTCGTCGTAAAGCTGCTCCTGGAGCTTGCGTTCTTCCGCATCCCGCTGTTCTTTCTGCGCTGCGCTCAGTCGCGCATATTCTTCGTCGGTCAGTTCGGGCGCAACTTCTTTTACAACGTAACCGCCCAGCGTGACGATGGAATAGCCACGTTTGGCTTCCTCCGGCGTGATGGTTGCCTTCAGTTCGACCACACCCTGCTGGTTGATTACCCGGAAAAAGGTATTGCCATCGGCGACGCTGATAGCTGCGCTGCCGCAAAGCAGCGCAACTGCGAGTGGCCGCAGCCACTTCGCGATTGAAATTACCAATACCGGGAGATAGCGTTTATGCACCATATTCCTGTCGATAGGTTTGCATCAGTTTAAGTATTTTAGGCGAATCCTGAATATCAGGCCGTACATTAGACAAATAATCCAGTAAATGTTCAAAGCGCACAATACTGTGAACCGGAACGCCGGCTTCGGCGGCCAGCGCACTGACTGCCGAAAGGTGTTTGTCGCCGGCGTCCGGGCTGACTTCCTGTCGATCCAGGCCGACCAGCACGCCGCAGACAGTGACGCCTGGCGCAGATTCCAGCAGTGCCAGCGTCTCGCGAACCGCAGTGCCCGCGGTGATCACATCGTCGACAATCAGGATTCTGCCCTGTAGCGGTGCGCCGACCAGCGCGCCGCCTTCGCCATGCAGCTTGGGCTCCTTGCGATTAAAGGTATAGGGGTAATCGCGATCATGCCGTTGCGCCAGCGCCATCGCGGTGGCAGCGACCAACGGAATGCCCTTGTAGGCCGGGCCGAACAAGCCGTCGAACTCGAGCTCGCTTGCGACGATTTTGTCGGCGTAACAAGCAGCCAGCGCAGCCAGACGGGCGCCGCTGCAAAATTCGCCGGCATTGAAAAAGTACGGGCTGACCCTGCCAGACTTCAATACGAATTCACCAAAACGCAGGGCGCCAGCTTGCCTGCTCAGTTCTATAAACCGTTTTTCGAATTCCTGCATGACGCGCCCTGGCTTTATACTGCCTTCAACATGAACGGGAGATGGCATAAGTGTTTGCAACAAAAGGCAATTTGCCCTTGCAAAATGATTATAAACCCAATTAAATGCTGGCATCCGGCGCAAGATCGGTGAACGCAAGTTTCACACTTTAGGATGAGCCGGGCACAACTCCAAGCTTGTTTTGCATGATGTCCTGAGCCCGGGGTGGCCGAGCATTAATACGTTTAAAAGCTCGGTACCGATGTGCGAGTTGGCTGCGCGTTCCGTGCGGTTATTTTTTGCTTCGAGGGAAGCTCATGCGAGTGATCAGCTTTTGCGCTGAAGGAATTGAACAGGCGGCCGGGAAAGGTTTCTACGACTGGATGGCAGAGCAGGAAGCCGACGTAGTCTGTATTCAGGATATCCGCACGGAAGAATACAAGCTGCGGGACGACTGCTATTTTCCGACTGCCTACAACGCCTACTTTTTCGATAACCCCGACGGCAGCAACGGCGTTGCCGTGTATTGTCGCGCGTTGCCGAAAGCGATTATGACCGGGCTCGGTTTTAACGATTTCGATATGGAGGCGCGCTACATCCAGGCCGATTTCGAGCGCATCAGTTTCGGCTCGTTGCTGGCGCCCTTTGCGACCCTGGACGACGAGAAGAGCATCGCGCGCAAGACCCAGTTTTTTCAGCAGCTGCACGACCACCTCGCCAAAATCCGTCACAAGCGACGCGAATTTGTTATTTGCGGCAACTTCCAGATTGCGCACCAGAAACAGGATGTGCAAAACGTTGAGCAGCACAGCAAAACCTTGGGCTTTACAGAGGTTGAGCGAGGCTGGCTCGACCAGATGTTGATGAACCTTGGTTACGTCGATGCATTTCGTGCGGCAATCAGTGATGACGACGAATTTTCCTGGTGGCCTGATGGCCAGATCGGTGAAAACGGCTGGCGGGTTGATTACCAGATTGTCTCGCAGGGTTTACGCAAGTCGATTGAATACGCGTCGATTCTTAAAAACCGGTCGTTCTCCAATCACGCACCGGTCACAGTCGATTACGATTACGAGATCAGCCCCGATAACGATATGCCGCGATACTAGCGATCCGGTATGCCGGGCGGCTCAGGGCCCTATTTCCATCCCAGTGACTCACGCTGTAGCGTATTAATCTGCTCTGCGCCCTTGCGCGCAAGATCCAGCATGCACTGCAGTTGCGCGGGAGAGAATGGCTCGGTTTCAGCTGTGCCCTGCAATTCAATAAAGTCGCCGCTATCGGCGAGTACCACGTTCATGTCGGTTTCCGCGCCGGAATCTTCGCGGTAGTCAAGGTCAAGCACCGCCTCGCCTTCGACAACGCCCACGGACACTGCCGCGACCATAAAATTGATTGGCGAGCTGTCGAGTTTGTTTGCAATGCGTATTGCCTCGAGCGCATCGACCAGTGCGACAAAGGCACCGGATATGGCCGTGGTGCGTGTGCCGCCGTCGGCCTGGATTACGTCGCAATCGATGGTAATGGTATATTCGCCGAGTTTATCCAGGTCAACCGCAGCACGTAATGCGCGACCGATCAGGCGTTGAATTTCCAGTGTGCGACCACCCTGCTTGCCACGCGAAGCCTCGCGCTGCATGCGCTCGCCGGTAGAACGCGGCAACATGCCGTATTCGGCTGTGATCCAGCCACTGCCCGAGCCCTTCAGGAAGTGTGGCACGCCCGTGCTTACACTCGCATTGCACAGCACGTGGGTATCGCCGCAGCGTGCCAGCACCGAGCCTTCGGCGTGGCGCGTGTAGCTGCGCTGGAAGCTGAGTTCGCGCATTTGATCGGCTTGACGGCCTGAATGTCTTGGCATTTTTGTATTCCGGGTAAGGTGGTTGCAGTAACACTGCCGCCCGCGATCGGGCGCGGCGCGCAATTATAGCGGTGCGTGTACGTTCTGGCGCTTAATCTTTTGCCTGGTGCGTTGCGGCGCTGTCGCGGGCGTGTAATCGTTGTACTGCGCGCCCGCACAGGACTGGCCTGCGCTGTTGCAGGCACGCAGCTTGCCCAGTGCTCGCGGCGGTCGCCTGTAGCGGGTGTTTAGGTGCTCTAGTATGATGGCCGTCTCGCATCCAGCATCCATTGGCAAGCAAGGTTAAACAACATGCCCGATTCGGCATCGAACAATACGCTGCACAGCATGACGGCTTTTGCTCGCCACCAGGGTGACGCACAACACGGCGCTTTTGCATGGGAGCTGCGCAGTGTCAATCATCGCTACCTCGAGACGCAGTTCAAGTTGCCTGAAGCGTTTCGCCCGCTTGAGCCATTGCTGCGCGAAAAGCTGCGCGCCACACTCGCGCGCGGCAAAGTGGACGTACACCTGAATTTCAGTGCGGGCGAGCGCGAAGCAGGCTACGAAGTCAACGTCACCAAACTTGAGGCGCTGCAACAAGCTGCCGCGCAGGTTGCTGCCACGGTAGGGATCGAAGCGCGACTCGGCTTGCGCGAATTGTTGCAATGGCCTGGTGTATTACGGCAACCGGAGCTGGATTTTGACGAGGTGGCGGCAGAGTTGCTGGGCGGTTTTGAAAAGGCGCTGGCCGGCCTGGTCAGAGCACGCAAGCTCGAGGGCGACAAACTGGCCGAACTGGTGCAGCAGCGTCTCGCACAGATTCTTCAGTATGTCGCACAGGTACGCGGGCGCATGCCAGACGTGCTGGCCGAGCATCGCACACGCATCGAACAGCGACTGGCTGAATTGCAGGTTGAGGTCGATGCAGACAGGCTTACCCAGGAAATAGTGCTGCTTGCGCAAAAAGTCGATGTTGCCGAGGAACTGGACCGGCTGGAAGCGCACGTCGTCGAGGTGCAGCGCTCGCTCGGGAGCGGTGAACCCTGTGGGCGCCGGCTCGACTTTTTGATGCAGGAACTGAATCGCGAAGCCAATACACTGGCGTCGAAGTCGATTGTGGTGGATGTCAGCCAGGCTGCCGTGGAGCTGAAAGTCCTGATCGAGCAGATGCGCGAACAG
>JBATGO010000425.1:0-2268 GCA_049665845.1 Pseudomonadales bacterium
GGTGTGCACCACCACCACGTTTTCCTGTCGAATGCTCTTCGCCGACTTGCGTATTTGCCCTAACGCATCCAGAACTGCGCTCTGCTCTGCATCGCGCAAGCGCATTACAACCAGCAGTGCCTGGCTCGCTTGCCCTAAGGCTGCAAGATCCTCTGCGGGATCATACTCAACCTCACCCAGCCCACGCGTATCCATGAATCGAACAACAGGTCGTGTCTCGGGATAATCGAAGGCGCGTGCACTTTTCGTGCAGGGCATAAATCCGTTGCCTATCTTAATGGCGCTCTGGCCAGTTATTTTTTGAATAATGGAAGACTTGCCAGCGCCGGTCTTGCCAAGCAGCCAGATGGTAGGAGGCTGGTAGTCGGCAACCTGCCAGGCCTTCGCGAGTTCTTCATCCGCCGGCGGGTTGATGATGCTCGCGTAAATTGTCCTGAATACCTTTCTCATCAGACAATCCTTTTGTTGACTCTCTTGACCCTCTAACTATCGCTTCAGCCACATGACTATCGTTTCAGCAACATGGAAGCTGTTCTAACCAATTCGAAATGCCGATCATTTTCAAACGCTAAATTGGACGCGAGCGAACATTCAAACGCCTGTTTTTCTAATCGCCCATACGAGCTGCACGCCCGGCAACGCGGCGCCTGTATCGTATCACTATCCGGGCCGCTGCCTGCACACGAATCCAGGCGCAGCACTCTGGCTGTGCGCCGGTTTGTTGCTTTTTTCAGATAAAAACATATCATTGCTGCCGGCTCTAATCGCTTTAGTGTCCAGGAAATCCTCTATACAACTCGACCGCAAGTACCCATGGGCCTACTCCTTTTCTACGCATCACTTGCTATTTTCTTTTCGTTTATCTGCTCGATACTCGAAGCGGTTTTATTAAGCGCAACGCCCACGTTTATCAACATGAAGAAGCAGGCAGGCCACGCCTTTGCCGATGATCTGGAAGCGTTGAAAAATGATGTCGACCAGCCACTCATCGCAATACTTACACTAAATACTGTTGCGCATACTGTTGGTGCGATTCTCGTTGGCGTGCAAGCGAAAGCGGCCTACGCCGAGGTGTACGGCAGCGGCACGCATACACTGTTTAACATGTCCCTCAGCGAGGACATGATGGTGGGCATCGTGTCAGCCATAATGACCATCCTGGTCCTGGTGCTTTCTGAAATTATTCCAAAAACCATTGGCGCAACCTATTGGCAACAACTGGCGGGCGTAGCAACGCGTGCGCTCAATATACTGGTATTCATATTCACCTGGACCGGTGTAATTTGGACACTGCGCTGGTTTACCCACCTGTTCGGCAAAAATGTACCGCACAGCGTGCTCAGCCGCGAAGACTTTCACGCGATGACACAAATCGCAGAGGAACAAGGCGTTTTTGAGGAGTCTGAAAGCCAGGTCATTAAAAACATGCTGGTATTCAAGGACGTCTGTGCCAAAGATGTAATGACGCCTAGAACGGTAATGAAAGTTGCCGATGAATGTTCTACTGTGGAAGAATTTTTTAATGAAAACCCCAACCTCCGGTTCTCGAGAATACCCGTTTACCAGGGCGACCGCGAAAATATTATCGGGCTGGTATTAAAGGATGATGTACTCAAGGAATTGGCCAACGATAATAACAGCTGTACGCTGGCTCAATTAAAACGCAACATCCTGGTTACGCTGCGTGCCACACCTATACCCCGCCTGCTCGATGAACTGGTTAAAAACAAGAACCATATGGCTTTGGTGGTCGACGAATACGGTACAATCAGCGGGCTGGTCACCATGGAAGATGTAATCGAAACACTTTTGGGTATTGAAATCATGGACGAAAGCGACAACGTCGAAGATTTGCAAATGCTCGCGCGTAAAGGCTGGGAGCGCCGGGCCAGGCGGCTGGGCATTATCAACGAAACGGACGATGCTGGTATCGATGTAATTGTGGATAAAAGCATATGACCTCACTGCAGGACCAGTTGTTAAAAGCCGGTATGGTCGACGCCAAAAAAGCCAAACAGCTTGAAAAGGAAAAACGTCGCCAGGCCAAGCAGCTGCGTCGTGGTGAAGCCACCGCCGACACGCAAATTGAAGAGGCCACCGCGCAGGCCAGGGCCGCCAAACTCGACAAGGACCGCGAGGCCAATCGACAACATCAGGCCCGGGCCAGGGAAAAAGCCATTGCAGCGCAAATCAGGCAACTGATCGAAAGCCACCGCATTCAACACCCGGGTCACGCAAAAGACGAACCCATTGGCTACCAGTTTGTGC
>JBATGO010000426.1:0-3750 GCA_049665845.1 Pseudomonadales bacterium
GATAGCTACACTACCGCGCCGAGTTGGAATATTGGCAGGTACATCGCAATCATCAGTCCGCCAACCAACACACCCAGCACCGACATGATCATCGGTTCGAGGAGAGCGGTCAGGCTGTCGATAGCGTTATCCACTTCAGTTTCGTAATGTATCGCAACTTTTTCGAGCATTTCGTCCAATGCGCCCGATTCTTCACCGATTGAAATCATCTGGATCAACATGGTGGGAAAAAGGTCGGTATTTTTTACCGCCTGGTTGAGTTGCAGGCCGGCGGTCACTTCATCGCGAACATTGATTATCGCTTTTGCGTACACTGCGTTGCCTGCAGCTCCCGCCACAGAATCGAGCGAGTCAACCAGCGGCACACCGGCGGAAAACGTTGTAGCGAGCGTGCGGCCGAAGCGGGCTACTACTGATTTTTCAATAATTTCTCCAATCACGGGCACCTTTAACAGGGTTGCGTCGACCCAGTCCGAAAAGACCTTTGAGCGCTGCCGGGCTTCCTTGAATGCAAAAACGCCCGCAATAATAATGATCAGGCCGAGCATCCAGTTCGCCTGCGCCCATTCTGACAGCGCAACGACAAACTGCGTGAAAGCTGGCAGGTCGGCACCAAAGCTGCTGAAGGTTTCGGCAAACTGCGGTACTACCTTGATTAACAACAGTGCGGTAACGACGATAGCAACCACGACCACTGCTACCGGATACGTCATCGCCTTTTTGATTTTCCCTTTCAGGATTTCGGTTTTTTCCTTGTAGGTTGCCACCCGGTCGAGCATCGTCTCCAGCGCGCCTGATTGTTCACCGGCATTGACCAGGTTACAGAACAGATCGTCGAAATATTTCGGATGCTTGGTCAGCGAATTGGCAAGACCGGTACCCGAGGCAACATCGTTCTTCAGGTCGGTAACCAGCTTTTTCATGCTGGCGTTTTCCAGTCCTTCGGCAACGATTTCAAAAGCCTGTACCAGCGGTACCCCCGCTTTCATCATGGTAGCGAGCTGGCGCGTAAAGATCGCGATATCCATTGGCTTGATTGCCTTGGAACGTTCACCGAACAGCGGCTTGGGTTTGCGCTTGACCGATTTGACAACAATGCCCTGCTTGCGCAGTTGCGCTTTGGCCAGCGCCTGGTTGGCCATCGTCAACTCGCCCTTGGCGACTTTGCCAGCGCGATCCTTGCCTTCCCAGATGTAAGTTTGCAATTTGGCGGTCTGTGTTGCCATTGCCGGTCTCTGTTAGTTGCCTGGCCGCGCCGCGCGCTGCCCATGTTAATGCCGAGTATAAAATCCCTGCCTGTGTTCAATTGCAGGTGCGTACGGGTAGCGAACGCTAGTCCTTGGTTACGCGATTCACTTCTTCGAGGCTGGTCACGCCCTTGGCTGCTTTGAGCAGGCCCGATTCGCGCAGGGAATTGAATCCAAGCCCTTTTGCCGCGCGCGCCAGTTCCAGCGAGTTACCGCCTTCCATGATAATACGCTGAAGGTCAGGTGTGATGCGAACAACTTCATAGATTCCCACGCGGCCCTTGTAGCCATCGGTGCATTTGTCGCAGCCGATCGGGCGCATAATTTGTGCAGCTTCGAGGTTTTCAGGCTTAAACCCTTGCGCCAGCAACGTTTCGTGGGGCAGGTCGGCGGGCTCCGCGCAATGTTCGCACAGCCGACGCGCGAGGCGCTGTGCAATGACAAGGGAAACAGAAGTCGCCACGTTAAAGGCGGGTACCCCCATGTTCAGCAGGCGGGTAATAGTCTCCGGCGCACTGTTGGTGTGCAGCGTCGACAAAACCATGTGGCCGGTTTGCGCAGCCTTGATCGAAATTTCGGCGGTTTCGAGGTCGCGGATCTCGCCGACCATGATGACGTCAGGGTCCTGTCGCAGGAAGGAGCGCAGTGCCTCGGCAAAGGTCAGGCCCACTTTCGAATTTACATGCACCTGGTTGATGCCGTCAACGTTGATCTCTACGGGGTCTTCGGCACTGGAAATATTGCGCTCCGTAGTGTTGAGAATATTCAGGCCGGTATATAGAGAGACGGTCTTACCGCTACCGGTCGGACCGGTAACCAGGATCATACCCTGCGGCTCGTGCAGCGCGTCAAGGTAAAGTTTCTTCTGATCTTCTTCGTAACCCAGTGCGTCAATGCCCATTTGTGCAGTGGCCGGATCAAGGATCCGCAATACGATTTTTTCGCCGTACAGCGTTGGCAGGGTATTAACCCGGAAGTCGATCGCACGTGTTTTGGACAGCTTCATCTTGATGCGCCCATCCTGCGGGACGCGGCGCTCTGAGATATCCATCTTGGACATGACTTTCAGGCGTGCAGCAAGCCGGGGAGCGAGGTTTTGCGGGGGATTGATGACCTCCTTGAGAATGCCGTCTGCGCGGAAGCGCACGCGGTAGGATTTCTCGTAAGGCTCAAAGTGAATATCGGAGGCACCGCCCTTGATTGCGTCTATCAGGACTTTATTAACGAAACGGACAATCGGCGTATCGTCGATATCCGAGTCGGTGGCTTCGTTCTTCGCGCCGTCTTCATCGACTGCCTGGATATCCAGGTCCTCGAGACCGGCATCGTCGAGACTTGCCAGCTTCTGGCCGAAAGCCGCCTCTTCATCATCGAGGTACTTGGCGATCGCATCGGCGAGCGCGCCTTCTTCAATCAGTATGCATTCAGTGCTGAGGCCTGTGTGAAACTTGATTTCATCCTGCGCACGCAGATTGGTTGGGTCAGAGACACCGATGAAAAGCCGATTGCCGCGTTTGTACAGCGGTAGCACGTGGTGGTTCCTGACCAGCTTCGGATCGACCAGCTCGCTGGGCAGCGAATTTTTTCGCAGTGCCCGCACGTCAAACAGCGGCGTGCCAAACTCCTCCGAAATGGAATTGGCAACGCGTTGTCCGTCGGCTATGCCATTTTGTACGAGGTAGGAAACCAGCGACTGGCTCACTTGCGAGGCGCCCTGCAGCGCGTCTTGCGCAGTGCGCTCGTCGATAATCTGGTCCGCAATAAGACGCCGGGCAACGCCGGACAGCGGCATAACAACATTGGCATTCATGACAGAAACTCGCTTCCCCTATGGATTACCTATTCTAAGCCCCAGCATATTACGGCATCATGCTCGCTCTGCAGGCAAGCTTTGGTGCACGGATAGCGCTATCGCCAGTGCTTGATACGACCTTGGAAAGTATAGCAACGCGATTATCTAAGACGCTGATTATTTGGCTTTTTCGAGCACTGCTTGGCATTCATATAGCGCCCGAATGCGGTCAAAAATTCAACTGGCACAAGGCAGCTTATCCGCGCGTTGCGCCTGAAGATTAGCGCAGCAGCGCTTAATCGGTGCAAGAGGCCGTAGAGTTTGGGCTACGCCTGCAAGCCTGTTGCGTGCAAGACTAAGCACAAGCGATTGCCAACTACACTGCGCGGCTTTTCAGCTTGTCGGCATTTTAGTTTACTGGCTACATGGTTTGCAGCGTACGCGGCATGTCAGAAGCTGACAAATTTTGTCAGTATGCGCCGCTTATTGTGTATTGCTATGCCGGTGTAAGAGCCTCCTTCTGTGTGGTTACCTGTGTTTACAATTGCCAAGTCGCTGAAATATAACGGAGTGAGTAAATAAAAACCAGATTGGCACGCTAATTGACTATAAATTTGTGCAGACGCTGAAATCAGTGTCTAAGATGAAAACGTTGGTTGTTGAGCCTTACCGCAGAAAGAACCACGAATTTTTTTACTCACCCGGAGATGT
>JBATGO010000427.1:0-3623 GCA_049665845.1 Pseudomonadales bacterium
GCACCCAGCAACTCTGCAGATAGCTGTGCAAACGCGGCACGAGACCGGCGGCGTGGATTAGCGCCAGGCGCAATTCATGCAAGGGCCTGCCATGGTCCAACGCAGGCTAACGAAGATGGCAAATCTGACTGTACAGCATTGTTGCGCCGCGTTTGTCGACCACCTTCGGCAGATACGCCGCAGCTCTCCCCATACCATCGAAGCTTACCGCCGCGATCTCGCACAGTTTGTCGATCACCTGGCGCGACCCCACACCAGCCCGCAAAGCAGTGTCCGGCCAGAGGGTGATTCGATAAACATGCAAGCTCTGAGCGCGCAGGATGTGCGTAGTTATGTCAATCAACTGCGTGTACGCGGACTCGCGACTCGCTCGGTCCATCGCAAACTTTCCAGTCTTCGAGCCCTGTTTCGCTACTACAACGAGTTTCACCGCGAGGGTCTCGCGCCTGTAGACCCATGCCAGGCAGTCAGTGCGCCACGCATGCCGCGTAAATTACCTGTCGTGCTGGATGTCGATGAACTGTCGGCATTATTCGAGACGCAGGCGGGCGAGTCGGAAGAACACTTTCTGGTAGTGCGCGACCTCGCCATGCTGGAACTGTTTTACGGTGCAGGGCTGCGGCTCGCAGAACTCGCGGCGTTGAACATCACAAGTATTGACAGGCAACGCAATGAACTCGTTGTAACCGGCAAGGGTAACAAACAGCGCGTGCTGCCACTGGGTTCTGGTGCGCGCAGGGCGCTGGATCGCTGGTTACCGCTGCGAAAAGCATTTGCCAATGAGGAAGAAAACGCGCTGTTTCTCGGTGCCGGAGGCAAGCGACTTGGCCATCGTGGCATCCAGTTACGGGTCGCACGCGCCGCGCATACACTCGAACATGCACAAAAATTGCATCCGCATCTGCTGCGCCACTGTTTCGCAAGTCACTTGCTGGAGTCAAGCGGTGACTTGCGCGCAGTCCAGGAATTACTGGGGCACGCCAATCTCTCTACCACGCAAATTTATACGCACCTCGACTTTCAGCAGCTCGCCAGTGTTTATGATGCGCATCATCCGCGGGCACAAGGTATCGATAGCAAACCCGGCAGAGGCAAAAAAAGCGGGGTGAAACCGGTTTGAATTCCACGGCAGCGAACTTCACGCAGCATTTCCAACTGCTGCTGTTTGACCTTGACGATACCTTGTGGCCGTCCCGTCCAGTGCTGGAAAACGCGGAACATAAAACCTATGCCTGGCTCGAACAGCATGCGCCACGCTTGACCGACAAATACTCGCTGCAAGAGATGTTCAAACGCCGCATCGAGCTTGTTCGCCAGCAAAATATTGCCGCACACCGGGTCAGCGAAATTCGCCAAAATACCTATCGTTTGCTGGCAGAGTCTGCCGGGTACAGCACCACCGAAGCGATAGCAATTGCACAATCTGCTTTCGATTATTTTTTCGAGTTGCGCCAGCAGGTAGCCTGCTATGACGATGTCGAAAAAAACCTGCAGGCACTGCACGGGAAAGTTATTTTGGGCGCACTGAGCAATGGCAATGCCGATCTTGCACGTATACCGATAGGCAAGTATTTCAGTTTTGCCATTGCAACCGAAGAACTGTCGCATGGCAAGCCGCACCCCGTGGCATTCAACGCAGCGCTTGAACAAGCCGGAGGAATTGCAGGCAACAATATCGAGGCCGACAGGGTAGTGCACATCGGCGATGATCTGGCACACGACGTGGCGGGCGCGCGCGCTGCCGGGTTGCGCGCGATCTGGCTGGACAGAAAAAACCGGGGTGAAGCTACGACGCTTGAAATTGCCAACCGGCCTGGACCGGATGCCTACCACGCGAGAATCAGCTCCCTTGACGCTCTTGCGGGTGCGCTGGCACAGCTGCGGTGAAATGGGAGCAGCTAGAACGCCAGAACGCTGCCGAGCAACATTTATATAGGCCTGCTACCGTAATTGCTTTCCGGCTTTTTCGGCGGATCTGCCATCACGTTGGGTTCGATATTAGCGATCGTGCCACCGCTTTTTAGAAACTTCTCGATTTCACTTTCAAGCTCAGTACGCAAACGGGCACGGCTACTGACGTTGCGTGATTCCGGGTCTTCATCCTTGGAGCCAATAAATGCCAGGTCAAGCTTGATGCTTTTCAGATAATCAATTGCTTCCTGGTCAGCGGATTGCTTTTGCGATGGTTTCGCAGCAACAGTTTTTTTCTTCGCTGCACTGTTCTGCATCGCTACACTTTCGTTCGCTGCCGCCATTTTCAGGTTCGCAACGTTTTTCTTAGAAGCCGCAGATTTTTTTGTCGGAGAATTTTCTTTCCCGGCAACAGTTTTTTTCACTGCATCAGCATTGTCAACCGCCACATCAGCGGTTTTGGCTTTTTTGGTTTTTGCAGCTGCCGACTTCGCAACAGCTGCTTTAGCCTTAGCTTTTTTCGGCGTTGCGACTTTTTTCTTTACAGCCGACCTGGCTGCTGTGGATTTATCCAGCGGCTTTTTAACCGCGGCTTTCCTGGTCACAGCTTTGTTGGCCACAGCATTTTTTGCGGGTTTTTTAATCGCTACTTTGGCTGCAGGCTTTTTTGCAGCCGGCTTTTTAGCGATCGATTTTTTTGCTACCGCTTTTTTTGTAGTGGCCGTTTTGCCGGCAGGACGCGCCGCTTTTTTGGCGGGGCTCTTTTTCTTGCTGGTTTTCTTGCTGGAATTTTTTACAGAGGTTGGTTTCGCTACAGCTCTGGTACTCACAAAATCACCTACTCAATTCGCTGTCCGTAGCAGTTACGGCTCAAGTGTTGTCGGAAACCTGCGAGAATGCGTTGGGACTGGATCGTCAAAGCGCAGGGTAAGCATAGTTATAGACAATATTCAGCGAACCGCCATGCGGGTATAAATTATTTTAAGCCAGCGCACAAAACGCGCACAAACCTGCAGGCGTTGCCACCAGATATAGTGGCAAACGCGAATACGGCACACTAGGAAAAGAGAATGCTGGTAAAAAGACCTGCGCGCATTTACATAAGCGCAGGCTATGCAGGGTTTACTGCACAATTTGCAATGCAGTGCCGTCGGGAATCAGGAATTTTTGGGCTCCGGCCAGCGCGCACTGGCTGGTTAGCTAAAAGTGCTGCACAGGATACAGCCAGGCTTAGACCGCCTCGTCACCACGCTCATTGGTGCGAATACGTACGATTTGTTCGAGCTCGGTGACAAAGATTTTGCCGTCACCGATCTTGCCGGTTTTCGCAGCATCGCTGACAGCTTCTATAACCTGGTCGACCATGCCGTCACTCACTGCAATTTCGAGCTTTACCTTGGGCAGGAAGTCGACCACGTATTCTGCGCCGCGATAGAGTTCGGTATGACCCTTCTGGCGGCCAAAGCCTTTCACTTCAGTAACGGTGACGCCCTGCACACCAACATTGGAGAGCGCCTGGCGCACGTCATCGAGCTTGAAAGGTTTGATAATGGCAGTTACGAGCTTCATTCAAAATTCCTCGATAAAAAAGCAAGGCAACCACTGTTGCACAGGGTGGGGAGATGAGACTACCCGACTCGACCACGTGGCCTCTCGGTATCTGCGGACATGATAGCAAACAAAGCTATAGAGGTGATGCCCAAATACGGTGC
>JBATGO010000428.1:0-2780 GCA_049665845.1 Pseudomonadales bacterium
CTATAGTCCTTCAAGAAGATTCTGAATATGAGCAATCTGAAATTGAAACCGGTTTATCATGTGCACGACCAGTACCGGCTATTCCTCCGTATGAATCTGGTGGTACGAAAAACGATGGCGCGCTCGACGACGCATAACAAGTCAATCAATGTCGCCTCACGGCTGCACCTCAGCACTGCGTGCTTCGGCCCATTATTGAGGCGTTATGTGTAAAGGAATCATCAAGCAATAATATGTACGCTGTCATCTTTAAAGCAGAAGTAAACGAAATTGATGAGGCATACTCTGCAATGGCCAGCAGAATGAGAGAGCTTGCCATAAACGAATATGGGTGTACCGAATTTACATCGTGCATGGAAGGAAATAATGAAATAGCCATCTCCTATTGGCCGAGCAAAGAAGCTATCAAGGCCTGGAAAAACAACAGCGAGCATCAGCAGGCACAAGCACTCGGTAAATCCAAGTGGTATAAATCGTACCAAGTGCAGGTTGTAGAGGTTCTAAAGCAATATAGCAACAACACATAACAAGCGGCCGCACCATCGCGCCTACGGCGCTGGACAGTCTTTGCGTGCTTCGCTTGCGCCTGGCTTCGCCATAGTGGCGCAAGCTTCAACACACAAAGCCTGCCGATGGGCCGGGCGTTATAAGGCCTAAGAGTGAAAGCTATCAGGAAGATTTCAGTCTTAATGATGATCGCAGTGTTGCTATGCATTGTAATTCCTGCAGTGGTAGTCTTCACAGGAATTGGGCTGCCGGATGATTTTCAGTATCACGACACATATTTTGTTTTCAGCCCCGCATGGGCATTAGGACTAGCCGTCACCCTGTTAATCTCTATAGTAATGTACCGTGCTGGAAGGTGAATGATGGAAATAGGGACAGGCGCTTACAACCAGGCGAAGCACACAGCCGCTTCGCTCGGACGCGCTATCGCGCGCCCGTGTTTGCGGCGCTATGTGTTTTTAGGGTAGCGAGCTATGGAGCAGGCACTGCTAATTTTTGGAGCAAGCATATTCGGACTGTTGGGTGTGTTGCATCTACAGTACACATTTTTTACGGACAAATTTTCTGCAAGAGATGCCTCTGTTACTGAGGCAATGAAGTCAACGTCGCCAAAATTGACTAAGGACACTACTGTATGGAACGCATGGGTAGGATTCAATGCTAGCCATAGTTTAGGTGCAATCTTCTTCGCGGCTATTTACATACCGCTTTCATTTGGAAATATGGAGTTGATCAACAGATCACCATGGTTTTCTTGCCTGCCAGTGGCGGTCGGTTTTTCGTATCTCGCATTAGCAAAAGCATACTGGTTCAAAATACCGCTAGTGGGAATCTTGTTGGCTACGTTATGTTTTACTGGGGCAGCCGTATTAATAAACACGTAACAAGGGGCCGCACCGTCGCGCCTGCGGCGCTGGACAGTCTTTGCGTGCCTCGCTTGCGCCTGGCTTCGCCATAGTGGCGCAAGCTTCAACACACAAGGCCTGCCGATGGGCCGGGCGTTATGTTTTTAAGAGAGCGCAATGAAATTAGCTATTTACCAAATTGATGCGTTTGCGGAAAAGCAGTTCGAAGGGAACCCAGCGGCGGTTGTTCCATTAGAAGAATGGCTGCCCGACTCTGTAATGCAGGCAATAGCGGAAGAAAACAATCTTGCTGAAACGGCCTTTTTTGTTCCATCGAAAGGCGGCTATCATATTCGTTGGTTTACTCCAAACAAGGAAGTAAAATTATGCGGCCATGCTACGCTGGCAAGCGCTTATGTCTTATTCAACATTCTGGCCTGCAAAGAAAAAGTACTGTCGTTTGAGTCATTGTCTGGTAAATTACTCGTTTCCAAAACTGATAACTTTCTAACCTTGGATTTTCCTGCCCAGCCTCCCAGTGTATGCAACACGCCCGATTCACTTGTAAAAGGGTTGGGACTCAAACCTTCGGAATGCTTAAAACATGATGATTATATTGCTGTGTTTGAAAATGAAGAGGATGTTTTGAGTATTACACCGAATCATGACGCTCTAAAGCAGCTTGATCTTCGTGGTGTCATTGCAACTGCTCCATCTTCAACGTTTGATTTTATTGTCCGCTTTTTTGCGCCAAAATTTGGTATTCCTGAAGATTCAGTAACAGGTTCTGCATATACACAACTTATGCCCTACTGGTCTGAAAAATTGAACAAGTCGAAACTATATGCAAAGCAAGTATCTGAACGTGGCGGCAAACTTATTTGTGAGCTTAAAGATACTAGGGTGTTAATATCAGGCAGCGCCGTTACTTATATGGAGGGCAGCATTGAAATCAAAACATAACAAGGCCAAGCACAATCGTGCAACGCAAAAAGCGCATTGCACTGTACAGCCTACGCTGCGTTTCGGCTGCCTGTGTTGGCGGCGTTATGGGTTTATGCGTTCTTGCCAGTAGCCAGGTCTGCGAGAATGGTGGGATAGAGCAACGATAACGGTAGAGCCGCCAATATCGGCCACGACCATCGAGAGGGGAAATCTGTGAAGGAGGAGCCGTTTTACGCCGCGAGAACCGGCTTCGCCCGGAACAGCTAACAATGGAGGATTCGGTTCTTTCAGCAATTCGAGCGCGTGTTCAAAAGCATCAATAAGCCTGGTGCCCAGACCGGCCTGTTCATGCTCTTACCAAGCTGCGGCTTCTTCCAATTCCTCCGCAGCTTCTGGGCTGATTTTGATCGTATGCTTCAAGACTCCAGGCGCGCCCTCGCTCGGGACAGCACGTCATCAACATCTAACAGTATTGAAGGGTTC
>JBATGO010000429.1:0-2894 GCA_049665845.1 Pseudomonadales bacterium
GTGCCGATCGTCGCAGGCTGCCCCATCGCCAGGGCGCTAGTTCTCCCAAAGACATGACTTGTTCCTCCTTATAAACAGACTATCTCGCCAAATGACGGCTACCGTTCGAGTGCCGCCGCCAGTGCAAACGTTAGCGCTGCCGGGGACCCGTGGCGATAAGAACAATTACGTAGTGCTGCTGTGGTTGATCTCGTTGCCACGTCACTCGAACGAACGACCCGCCTTTGTTGTTGTGCGTCTTGAGCGCGCCGTGGCATGCATTTCCAGGCGCCCGGCTAACGCGACTCGGCAGCTGGTTCTCAGCTTTCTCGGTATTGCGGATCAGCCGCAGTATTTCATCTCCAATTGGGCTCCGGTATAGGAGGTTATCTCGGGAGTAATTGCATTGGCTGCCGCCGCGGCCATGTGTAGGCACATTCACTACTATCTGACCGTTACAATTGGCGGCATATTTCAAAGTTACCAGCGGCCGGGATTGAAAGGTTTTGACCCGATGACCGCGCCGCGGAGCGATCCGGTCATGAAACGAGCAACGACTTTGAAAGCGGGCGGTGCGGTAACGCCAAATTCGCTCAACTTCAGGGCAGCGCGGACTCTACGCGAATGCGGCTACCTGCTCGAGCAGCAGGGCGCGAACCCGTTCCGTGTGAATGCTTACACGCGAGCCGCGGCGTTTCTGGAATCGCTGCCGAAGGACGTTGGCAAGATCCTCCGAAAGGAAGGCCGTGAGGGGCTCATACGATTGCCCGGTATCGGGCGTGGAATGGCAGCTGCCATCGACGAGATCGACCGCACTGGGCGGCTGTCGCAGCTTGATCGATTGCGTGGCGAATCAGCGCCAGAGGCAGTTTTCCGGGCCGTACCCGGTGTCGGCCCGGCGCTTGCCAGGATTCTGCACGAAGAGCTTGATGTCGATTCCCTCGAGGCGCTGGAGATAGCGGCGCATGACGGCAGGCTCGATACGGTGCCGGGAATCGGACCGCGCCGCGCGATGGCCATCCGGGCCGCTTTGGCCTCAATGTTGGGCCGCGGGACGCGGCACCATGCCGAGCACGCGCCCGATGTCAAACTTCTGCTGGAAGTCGACCGCGACTACCGGAGATTGTCTCGTGCCGGCAAGTTGCCGATGATCGCGCCGCGCCGTTTCAATCCGGAACAACGCGCATGGCTGCCAGTCATGCACACGGAGCGCAACGGCTGGCATTTCACGGTTTTGTTTTCGAATACGCCACGAGCTCACCAACTCGGCCGAACGAATGACTGGGTGGTGATCTACTTTTCCGACGGCGACCACGAGGAAGGCCAATGCACCGTTGTTACCGAGCAACAGGGACGGTTGAAGGGCCGGCGGGTAGTCCGCGGTCGCGAAGGGGACACTGGGGTATAGATAAAGAGTGATGGGCACCATGAAACAATCTCAAAGTATTCTCGCCATTATCGAGCCGGAACTGAACCCGCACGAAACGGTGCAGCGCGCCGCCTGGCTCGCTGCAATGTACGATCAGCCGCTTGTGCTGATGCTATGCGACCCGGACGTTGGACCCCTGCACGCCGGTTGGTATCAATCGAATGAAGCGAAAGAAATCGGCGAGAACATCGCTGCTGCGCAGCAGGAATTTATGGACGGTCTTGCCGATATCGCAAAAACGTCCGGTGTCGACGTAACGACTGTGATCCTGGAGCACAGGCCGGTCGCTGACGCAATAATCAATGAAGTTCGCGAGCGCAACCCTGCGCTGGTGATCAAGGCCACTCATTATCATAGCGCCGCACAGCGGGCGATATTTGTCGACACCGACTGGTACCTGTTACGCGCCTGTCCGTGTCCTTTGTATTTCACAAAGCCGGCGGCAATCACGGAAAAAGCTGACATTATTGCTGCAGTGGACCCGACCCATGCTCACGACAAGAGCGCGTCACTGGATCGCGAAATCGTGTCATCGGCCCTTGATCTGGCTGCCCGCACCGGCGGCGAAGTCCACTTGCTGCACACATACCAGCGCATCGCCGGGGTCGGCCGCGAGGCGACCAAAACCTTCAAGCCGATCAGGATTCCGCTGCACGAGGTCGATGCGCGAATCAGGACAGAGCATCGACAGAAGCTCGATGAATTGGCGAAAGAGTTCGATATCAAACCGGATCACGTGCACCAGTTACCGGGCGCGACTCGGGACCTGTTGCCAACGTTCGCACGAACGCACGCTGCCGGAGTCGTCGTCATGGGCGGCCTTGCGCGGTGGAGTCTAAAGCGGGCGGTAATCGGCAGCACTGTCGAACGAGTGCTGGATTCAGTGCCCTGCGACATCCTGATCGTTCGGCAGCCTGCAAACGAGTAATGTGGCGGGCTGTGCCATTGCCGGGACCTTCGTGAACATGCCCGGAATCGACCCGGCGACCTGTTTTCGCAGCTCGGGGCTGACAAAAGTGTACGGGTCGGGACACAGCGCCGTGCACGCACTCCGGGGTGTCGACCTCGAGTTGCCAGAGCGGGAACTTGTCGTGCTGCTGGGCGCCTCGGGCAGTGGCAAATCGACGCTGCTTAATATCCTGGGTGGGCTCGACCGGCCGACAGATGGTCGGCTGTGGTTTCGCGGCGAGGAGCTGACCGGCGCGAGCCAGCGCGAGCTGACGCAATACCGACGGCGGCATGTCGGATTCGTCTTCCAGTTCTATAACCTGATGGCGAGCCTGACGGCGCGCGAGAACGTCGCGCTCGTGACCGAAATCGCGGAAAAGCCGCTCTCACCTGAGGAAGCGCTGACGATTGTCGGCCTCGAAAATCGTCTCGACCATTTTCCGTCGCAGCTTTCGGGTGGCGAGCAGCAGCGCGTCGCAATTGCGCGCGCGATCGCCAAGCAACCATCGGTATTGTTGTGCGACGAGCCGACCGGTGC
>JBATGO010000430.1:0-5077 GCA_049665845.1 Pseudomonadales bacterium
AGGCGGCGCAGGCGCCTTCACTCGAAACCATGGTGGCACCGAGCGGTTTGTCGGGTCGACACTGTTTGCCAAACAGGGGGCATTGGTCGGGTTTTATCTTGCCCTGCAGTACCAGGCCGCTTTGACAGGCTGCTTGCCCTTGCCTTGACGTGCTCAAATCCAGGTTATCCAACACAGCCAAAAAACGCTGCTCCGCATCCAGGTGCCGGTAGTTTTCATTAAGGCATAAGCCGCTATCGGGCATCACGCCAATACCTCGCCAGGTTTGGTCCACCTGCTGAAAGACCTCCTGTAACAGTGCTTGCGCGGCCTGGTTACCTTGCTCAGTTACATAGCGTGCATAGGCATTTTCGACACGGTGCCGGCCGGATTCCAGCTGCAAAACACATTTTTCGATACCAGCCAATATATCGAGCGGCTCAAAGCCGGTGATGACAATCGGCACCCGGTATTTCTTAGCGAGCTGGTGATATTGATGGAAGCCCATGATCGTACAAACGTGGCCGGCTGCCAAAAACCCGTCGATTTCGAAATCTTTATTGCCGAGCAAGGCATCGATTGCTGCCGGCACAGTGACCTGGCACACCAGCGCGCTAAAGTTTTCGACGTTTTTTAGTTTCGCCTGTTTGATCGCGGCCGCGTTACCGGGCGCGGTGGTTTCAAAGCCTATTGCAAACAGCACGACTTGTTTTGCCGGTTCGCTCATTGCAATATCCACGGCTTCCAGCGGGGAATAGATAATCCTGACGTCAGCGCCCAGGGCTTTGCAGTCGAGCAGGCTCTGGCCGCTTCCAGGCACGCGCAGCATGTCGCCATACGAACAAAGCACTGTGTTTTCCTGCATGGCAATTGCAACGGCCTGGTCAATTTTTTCAGCAGGCGTTACACATACCGGGCAGCCGGGTCCATGCAGTAAATGAATATTCCGCGGTAGCAGCTCGTGCAGCCCATACCGCATAATTGAATGCGTCTGGCCACCACAGATCTCCATGATGTTCCAGGGTTTGGTGGCAACACCATTGATTGCATCGACAGCATGACGAACTGCCGCAGCATCCCTGAATTCGTCGACGTACTTCATGGCCAATACCCGCTATTGTGAGCTGTTCTGCTGATCGAGCGCCCTGAATGCGTCAAGTGATGCCTGCGCTTCTTCTTCGTCAAGTACAGATATTGCAAATCCCGCATGGACCAGCACGTATTGATCAAGGCGCGCCTCTGGCACGAAGCTCAGGTCGACTTTTTTTTTCAGGCCGCCGTAGTTTACGATGCCGGAGGTGCTGCCTTCCGTACCCTGGTTGATCTCAATAAGCTTGCCCGGTAGCGCTAGACACATACTGGCACCTGTTTGTTCGCAGTTTTATGTGCTGTGCCGGCCTCGTGCAGCGATGCCGCGAAAATCTGGCCGGCCGCGATGCCGCCGTCATTGACGGGAATTTTTTCAGGCCAGTAGCAGCGAATATGCTTGTGCTCCAGTTGCCGCCTGCACAATTCCAGCAACAATCGATTTTGAAAGCAGCCGCCGGACAGGCTCACAACCTTAACCTTCGCTATATCTGCGAGGCTGGCAACAGTCGCGGCCAGGCTATTGTGAAAGCGCAGGGCTTTTACCGGCAGTGTGCTCTTGTCTGACAATACCTGTTCAGTCATAGCGAAAAAATCTACGATCCATGCAGTCTCGCCACGATTGATTGCAACCCTGTAGGGTTCTTCGAGCGCATAAGCCTCCGCCGCCAAAGTATTCCCGGTGGCTTGCTCGGAGACGGCTTGCTCGGCGACGGCTTGCTCGGCAAGGTATTGTAACTGCATTGCTGCGTCAGCTTCGAATCGATTGCGCTCCGATATACCCAGCAGGCAGGCGATCGCATCAAACCATCGACCCGCTGCCCTGGTGGTCATTTTCGAATCGCGTAGCAGCGGCGTTAAAAGTTTTTGCTCCTGCTCAGTAAATAATGTTTTCTGCCAGATACTATCCAGCACACTGAAGCTTTTGTCACCATAAAACGGCCACAGTGCGGCCAGTGCCATGCGTCGTGGTTCGCGCATCGCACGGTCTCCACCCAATAGCTCAAGTTCGGCCAGCTGTGCAAACCGGGCGATGCTTTCATCGTGAATAAGGAAAAATTCGCCTCCGAACATACAGGTTTCAGAGCCATAACCAAAACCATCCCAAACCACGGCAAGATGCGGCTCATCGATTGCATGTTCAAACTGGCAGGCCCTGGCATGTGCCTCATGGTGCTGGACTGCAGTAATCGTATCAGCATCCAGCGATTCAATAATCGCCGGGCGTTGGGGATGGGCGTCGACAATAACCTGCAGCGAGTGCGCGTTTGCCCGTGTAAAGTCATGCACGGTTTGTTGCTGACGGTTAAGCGCAGAGATATTTTCGAGGTCTCCGTGGTATTGGGAGAGCATTACTTTGTTGTTGTGCGAAACGGCGACGCTGTTCTTCAGCTGTGCTCCAAGCGCAAGCAGGCCAGCTTCTTGATTCAGGGTTTTGTCATCGTGCTGCGCAAGGTCCAGTACGATCGGCGCTACACCTCGCCCGGCCCGCAGGCACATGGGGCGATGATCAATAACCTGGAATATCGAGTCATCCAGCGACCGGTGTATCGGCAGGTTATGCGTAACAATCAGGTCCAGTTCGCCTGCAAACGCCTCCAGTAAATGTTCATCATCAGTAACGAGCGCTTCACCCGACCGATTCGCACTGGTCGCAACCAGCGGTTCGTCCAGCTCCTGCATCAACAGGTGTTGCAGCGGATGGTGCGGTAACATGGCGGCAATATAGGGGTTACCGGGCGCCACGTTGTCGGCCAGGCCTGTGCCGTCATCTGCTGCATTATTCCGGCCGCGCATGATTACCAGCGGTGCAATGGGCGAGCACAACAGTGCCTTTTCCGCTGTGTTTGGCAGGCAGTATTGCTCAATCTGCTCAATACCTGGCATCAATAATGCGAACGGTTTGTGCGGCCGTTGCTTAAGCGCCCTGATTTTATCGATTGGCCTGCTTTTGCTTGCAAGGGCGCAGAGCTGAAATCCGCCCGCTGTTTTGATTGCAATAATCCCGCCAGCAACCAGCGTTTGCCGGGCACGATCGTGCCAGCAGTCGGCGGCGTGAACGGTCTTGCCATCAGCATCCAGCAGGCGCACTGCCGGACCGCAGGCGGGGCAGGCGATCGTTTGCGCATGGAAGCGCCGATTATGCGGGTCTCTATATTCTGCTTCACACGCTTTGCAGGGCTTGAATGGCTCCAGCGTGGTGCGTTCGCGATCGAAGGGTGCCGAGACCGTAATCGAATAACGTGCGCCGCATTGCGTGCAACTGATGAACGGATATTGGTAGCGACGGTTGCTCTGGTCGAACAGCTCTGTATGGCAACGCTCGCATAAAGCAAGATCCGCTGTGATTGGCAGTGCCGTCGATTCGCCTGCCGACTGTGCAATGACGAAGCCTTGTTGCGGATGGTTATCACTCGCGTTATGACCACGGTCCTGCAGAACGACAGATTGTTGTGAAAACATTTGTGCAAGCGTCAGGTGAAAGTGCTCCAGGTCATTTACTGCGCCCTGGACATACACCTCGACTTCACTGTCTTTATTTTTTACCCAGCCGTACAGCGGGTATTTGTCGGCCAGGCGCTTGATCGCCGGACGGCAGCCGACACCCTGCACGATGCCGGTGATTTGAATGGCCAGGGAGCCCCGGGGTTTCACTTGCATGCCAGCTACTTTATCATCAAAATGACACATGAAGCCTGTAATCAGCATCAATTTAAAGAGCGATTATCGTTTTACAACATTCAATTGACACCGGTAACAGAGCCGGGAGGGATAATTAATCCGCATGCAGCGCATCGGACCCTATCCAATAGCCACACCGCCGCCTTCCAGCCATGTCATTGGCAGCTTGCTGGCAAATAACGTATTACCACGTGCTGCGCTCCTGCAGGCGCTTGCGACGCTGCAGTACCATTGCGGCTGGATCAGTCCGAACCACCTGAGTGACCTGTCGCGATTTGCAAAGCTGTCTATCGGGGAAATCAGGGGCATTATCGAGTTTTATCACTTCCTCTCGCTCGAGCCGCCAAAGCCTTACTGTATTTATTTCAGCACCAATATTGTTGATTGCTGGCAGCGTACCGGGCTTGATCTCTCCCCGTTGGAAAAGAATGATTATATCGATGTGAGGCACACCTCCTGTATTGGCATGTGTGACCAGGGCGGCAGCCTTATCATCAACGGCTTGCCGCTGACAGGATTGACACAGGCGCGCATCGAAAAGATCAATAAGCTCACCCTGCAGCAGGAGCCGCTGGCACAATGGCCGCAGGACTGGTTTAAGGTCGAGGAAAAAATACACGTGAAGGGCCTGCTGCTGAATCACGATATTCAGCCCGGGCGCGCGCTGGCGCAAGCGAAAAAACTGGGCGAGGCGCGGTTTCTGCAAAATCTGCAAGCTTCAAAACTGAGAGGGCGCGGCGGTGCCGGTTTTCCCACTTACCTGAAATGGAAAGCCTGTATCGAAGCGCAGGGCGATCAAAAATATATTGTTTGCAATGCCGACGAAGGGGAGCCCGGCACTTTCAAGGACAGGCTGTTGCTAACCAGCTACCTGGCGCAGGTAGTAGAAGGAATGAGAATCGCGGCCTGGCTGACTGGCGCCAGGCAGGGCTTTATCTACCTGCGCTATGAATATATCTACCTGCTTGAAAAAATGCAGGCGACGCTAATGGCCTTGCGCGAGCAAGGTGTTTTGGATGAAGCGGAGTTTGATATTGAGGTCGTCCTCGGGGCCGGTGCCTATATCTGTGGCGAAGAGAGCGCGCTGCTTGAGTCAATGGAAGGCAAGCGCGGTATCCCGCGCATTCGTCCTCCTTTCCCGGTAACGCATGGCTTGTTCAACCAGCCAACCATTGTTAATAATGTCGAAACATTCTGTAATATCACCTGTCTTGCTGACGACGGTTTGCAGCGCTTCAATGAATGCGGCAATGAAAATTCCAGGGGCAGCAAAATTCATAGTATTGCCGGTGATTGTGAGCGACCGGGTATCTATGAGTTTCCCTTTGGT
>JBATGO010000431.1:0-2407 GCA_049665845.1 Pseudomonadales bacterium
AAGCACAGGCGCGCCTGAGCGCGGAGCGCGCGGCCCTGGCAAAGGCGGAATCCGAGGCGCAAGCGCGCGCCGCAGCACAAGCCCGCGCCGAGACAGAAGCCAAAGCCCGCGCCGAGGCGGAAGCCGAAGCTGAAGCACGCGCGCAAGCAGCGCAACGTGCACGGCTCGCCGCAGAAGCAAAAATCAGGCAGGAAGCCGATGCGCGCGCCAGGCAAGCCGAGCGTGCGCGAGCCGCTGCTGCATCGCGCGCAATGACGGAAGCCGGGCAGGGCCTGCAGGCTGAACCACTGGATGTAAGTAGTGCAGCCGAACCCGATGCTACCGCACGCCGCCAGGCCGAGGCTGCTGCACAGGCGCTGCAACAATTGCAGGCACGCGCGAACCCGGAGCGGCAGTCGCAAGCGCAGCAATCCGTCAGCTGGGATCATGTTTCACGCTCTGGCGATACGCTGTGGGCGATCGCGCGCAAGATACAGCGCGAGAGCGGCGGCCGTATCGTCGATATTGTCAACGCGCTGCACCAGAATAATCGCGGCGCCTTTATCAGTAACGATGCCGACCGCTTGCGCATCGATGCGCAGCTGAATGTCTCGCTGGCACAAATCAAGGCCGTGACACCGGCAACGCGGCGCAGCAAGTACTGGCCGGACAGCGATCTGCTCGCTGCAAATGACGATACAGCGAGCGCCGCTGACGCGGCAGGCGAGACCGCCAGGCCAGACCCTGCCAGTGCCCGGGTCGAAAGCGCGAATGCCGCTGCCAGCCAACCGGCGCCCGCTCAGCTTGCAGGCGCCGCGAGTGGCCAGCCAGGCGTTCTGTCGCTGGTAACACGCAGTGAAAGCACGGCGGACCTGTCGCCGCTAACGCGTGACCTCAGTCGCGAGCTCGAGGAAAACAGTGCGGTTGTGAACGCACAGATCAGTTCCGGCATGTCGCGCGCCGAGTCGGTTGAATCGCGTATGGACAATATCCTTGCGCAGTACGATGCGCTGTCTGAAAAAACTGCGCAGCTCAAGGAACTCGAGGCCACCCTGAACCGGCGGATCGCGGAAAAAGCCCAGGTAGATCTCGGCCTCGCCGGGCTGCCCGCACCGGATGTGCCGGGCGCGCGCAGCGAGGGTTTGTTGCCTGACCGCGAGCGCAGCCTGTGGTGGTGGCTGCAGTGGCTGGTAATGCTGCTTGGCCTGGCTGCATTGGTCTGGGGTGCGACGCTGGTGCTGCGAAGGCGCCACGAACAGCGCCGCAGTGCCTATGTCGACAGCTGGGATAATGACCTGCTGCGCAGCGACAGGAAATTCAGCGATGCCGAATTGGCTGAAATGGTCAAGCTAAAAGGGGAGCGTTTGCCCGGCAGGGATGACGCGCAACAGCATGCAGAAATGCTGGAAGAGATGGGTGAGGGCGGTGCCGAATTGCAGGCCAGCCTGTATATCGCGTACGAGCGTTACGAAGATGCGGAAAAGCTGCTGGCCGATGCGTTGCGCGAGCAGCCGGCCAACCAGGCGTTGAAGAACCAGTTGCTGGAAGTCTACGCCGCATTGGGCAAGACCGAAGCCTACCAGCAACTTGCGGATGAGATTGCTGCTGGCGAGGCAGCCGGGGATGTTGGCAAGGTGCAGTCTATTCGCTAGGGTTGGCCAGCTTCAGCCTGCGCGTAAGGATAGTGGCTCGCAGCAAAAAAGCGCGCAGCGGAGAAACCCATTTGCTGCAAAAATTCATCCAGCCCGGGACTTTCGCTGTTGTTTGTTTTCGTGAAGTGCGCGTTGCGCTGTGCGCCAGCCTCGGCGCCTGCAGCGAGTGCTTCGCCTTCCAGCTGCAAGAGGTCCTTTACCCGGGTAGCGATCGCCGGCCCCGAGTCTACCAGCAACCAGCCTGGTCGCAGCGCCTGTAATTCATCACGCAATAGCGGGAAATGCGTGCAGCCCAGCACCAGCGTATCGATGTGCTCGCCACCGGGCTGTGCTTCAAATGCGTCGAGAATGGCCGCAATGCGTTCGCGCTGTAACGGCGCGCCGTAGATATGCGCTTCGGCCAATTCGACCAGTTCGCTGCTGCCGACGCTGAATACGTGTTGCCCTTGCGCAAACGTTGCAATCAGTTCACGGGTGTAATCCCTTGCGACAGTACCCGGCGTTGCAAGCAGGCCGAAGCTGCCTGTTTTGGTCAGCGCGGCTGCAGTTTTAATCGCGGGCACCACACCCACTACCGGTATATCGAGTTGTTCCCGCAGCGCCGGCAGCGCCACCGTACTGGCGGTGTTGCAGGCAATTACCAGCAGGTCAGCCTGCCAACGCTGCTGCGCGGTGAGCACTACGTCCAATGCGCGCCGCACCAGCTCTGCTGCGGGTTTGTTCCCATAGGGGAAAGCGGCGTTGTCTGACAGGTATTCGATATCCAGCGGCAATCC
>JBATGO010000432.1:0-3803 GCA_049665845.1 Pseudomonadales bacterium
AAGTGTTTTTGGAGAGGTGGCCGAGTGGCTGAAGGCGCGCCCCTGCTAAGGGCGTATAGGTTAATACCCTATCGAGGGTTCGAATACCTCTCTCTCCGCCATTTACCGTATTATGTAGTCAAATAAAATCAACAAACACGTAAAAATAAGCCCTTTAAGCAGGGGGGGTATAGTGTAAGGAAATTTAGTTCCCATTTCTGTACAAAATACGACCACCAGCTCAATCAAGACAAAGACCGCTGCCCCAACCAGGGTGGCGGTTTTTTTTATCGTGGGAGGAGCGTGAGAAATTCGGAAACGATAACTTTTGGGGAGGGTTTAGCGGTGAGAGAACAATCGAAAAAAATTGTTTCATACTAGGATCAACGGCAGCTTTCGCCAGAGACTGTGTGAAAACTCAGGCGCCGGTTAATATTTTGTAGAAATCGTATTATCTAGAGCAGAGCGCTTCCCAATGGCCCGATGCGCGACACTAAATATACAAACCAATCACTGAGGAAAAGTTTTTCGCGTGTGTGCCGCGATAGATTGGCCTGCTGGATACGATAAAAACGGACTTACGGTGGTGTGCTCAGCTTCTCAACACCGCCATGAGTGGTTTGATTCCCATAATACTCATCATTCGCCGTAAATTGTAAGCCAGCACATGGAGGCTCATCTCTGTGCGAACGTTGTTGAGCCGTCGGGTTAAAAAATGTGACGCGCCCATCCATGCTTTTATCGTGCCAAAAGGATGTTCCACTGTGCGCGAGCGCATCGGCATGGCATCGGGTGTATTGCGCAACGCCTTGTCCATCGCATCCAAAACATTTTCATGCTCCCAGCGTTTAACGCGACGCTCTCTGCCTTTGGTGCATTGAGACTTCAACGCACAGTTCCGGCAGGTCACCTGCGAAGCATAATAGGCGTGAATCATCATACCTTTTTCAATCGTCTCAAAGCGTCGTGATAACTGTTCTCCTGCCGGGCAAATATAGTGGTCATGTTGCGCATCGTATTGGAAGTCTTGCTTGTCAAAAAGCCCCGTTGCCTTGTTGCTCGAGGTAAATGTTTTGGGCACCAATACGTTAATGCTCACATCGTGGCAGGCTTTAATTGCTTCGCCTTTGTAGTAGCCCCGGTCAGCAAGTACCTTGATCTCGTTTTGTTTTAACGTGTGCTGTGCCAGCCCAGACATCGGGAATAGCTGGTTCCTGTCGGCCGGCGCATTAGTGACCTCGTGTGCGACAATCAGCTTGTGCGTGGCATCCACGGCGGTTTGAACGTTGTAGCTCACTTGTGAGCCCCTGCCACCTACCTTCATCAATCGCGCATCGGGGTCGGTCTCCGAAAGCTGTTTATCCGGGTGCTGGAGTAAAGTTTGCTCGCGCGCTTTAAGATGTTGCATCTCTGCTTTTAGCGCGGCGAGCTTATCCTTGAGTTCGGGCACCTTGCTATCACTGCCCGCAGGTTCGCCGCGATCTGCCTCATCAAGCAGTGACAGGTACCGCTCGATGTGTTGCTCCATCCGTGCGATACGTCGCTTCATGCTGGCCCGGGTGTCATTCCTGTCTTTGCTGTTGACCGCTTTGAATTTGCTGCCGTCAATCGCCACGATCGCGTTAGTAAACATGTCCAGGCGACGGCACAGTTCGATAAACTCGCGGCAGGCTTGTCTGATGCCTATGCCATTATCTTTCCTGAAGTCGGCGATGGTCTTGAAATCCGGCATCAGCCGACCAGTTAGCCACATCAGCTCGACATTGCGCTGCGTCTCGCGCTCGAGTCGTCGACTGGACTGAATCCGGTTGAGATAACCGTAGATATATAGCTTCAGGATTGTGGCGGGATGATAGCCGATGCGACCGGTCACCTGTGGTAGGACGCGTTCAAACCCCAGCATGCCCAGATCCAGCTCATCCACGAACACATCAATGACCCTGACCGGGTTGTCGTCGGCGATGTAATCGTCAGGTCGCTCGGGGAATAATGTGCTTTGGGATCGGTCTTCACCTTCAACGAAACGCTTCATCAGAATCTCTCGTTGTTGCTGAGTCGTGATTATATCGGTTAAAGCGTTTTCACACAGTCTCGCCACGGAACGGACATCAACACTGCCAGCGTACCCAAATCCGCGTTGATGGCCGTGTTAGCTGGCTTGTACATTGTTGATAAGAATGTACTAAAGAGCTATTTCTTCTTATCCATTTGTTCCTTTAAATCTGCAAAGGGATTATGGGTTGCTGGAGCCTGCTCGCTTTCTTTGCTACTGCCATAACGCACGAGATTTTCGAATTTGGAGTGCTCCTCATCGTGGCAATAGAGGCACAAGAGTTCCCAGTTACTACCATCGGGCGGATTGTTATCATGGTTGTGATCGACATGATGCACGGTTAACTCTGGTAGATTCTTACCAGAGAACTCCCGTGCACAGCGACCACAAATATGGGGAAAGAGCTTCAGCGCCAGCTCTCGATAGCCAGAAGCTCGCTTGGCGTTGTATTTCAGCTGTTCGGCCCGAACTTGGTCGAAGATAGATTTTTTATTCATAGCGAAGCTTGAATCCCTGTTGTTTTCTCACATCTACGTTGGACTTCCCAGACTTTGCTAGACACCAAATAGCGTTAGAATCTAACTCTATGCGAGGTATTTTTATCGGGCAAGCAATTTGTGAATTGAATGGCTCAAGTGTGGCGGTTAGCGACATCTCGATAGCCATGGTTTGCACGCGCTTCCGCGCCCCTATGCCAACGGTCAGTATATGTGCTTAAGTAACGGTCTCCCAGAGGGTCAGCGCTAACTGCTTTTCCTTGCTGATTTGTCAGGAGCGGTACTGGATGAAGCTTCATTCCAGTTGATCAACGTGTTTCCGTCGCTTTCCTTTATCCGCTCGATGATACGATCGCAATGCGCGCGAAATTTATCGCCGTAGAGCACCTTGGAATAATCCCACCACCGCTGAACGTACGCCCCCTCCAGATAGTCAACAAGGATGTTCTCATACGACTCATTCACCGAGGCATCAAATACCCCCCGGGTGTTGTGCTGTAAACGAGCTTGGAAATTCATGAAGGTTGCCTGGAGATAGGCCGCTAGCAGCTCGAACTCATCCCGACTCAGTTTCTCATCGCTGCGGGATTTGCGTAAAATGGCTCGAACGTTTGCATGCTCCGCACGAAATAGTAATACTCGCTGCGTGGCATCTACGGAGGCCTGGACTGTCTGCGCCGTCATCATCGCCGTATTTTGGCGGATTTGTACAGCTAAATAGAAAAGCGTCAGGATGACGCCGACAGCGCCGAGAACCTCGCCGACCGCTCCAATCGCTTCCCAATTCATAGTCGAGCTCCCAGAAAATTGACCATTCTACAGCATCTCAAATGACTGATTTCGACCGAATCCTGCTGCTGATGGCCCATTTTTTTAGCGACTTGAATACCGGAAGTTTTCACCTACAAACAGGAGGCAAGTATGGATATCGCGGGAAAAACAGCCATCGTTACAGGGGGCGCATCGGGCCTGGGGCGCGCAACAGTGGAACGATACGCAGCTGATGGCGCAAACGTTGCAATATTTGATATCAATGATGCGCAGGGCAGGCAGGTTGCCAATGAACTGGGCGACAGGGTGGTCTATTTCAATGTCGATGTTGCCAGTGAGTCTTCCGTTCAGCAGGCTATCGACGCAGTGGTTAAAAAGTTCGGTGCCTTGCATATTGTCAATAACTTCGCCGGCATTGGGTCAGCCTGCAAGACCTACAGTAAAAACGGGCCGCATCCGCTCGATCTTTACCAGAAAGTTGTCGCGGTAAACCAGGTAGGTAC
>JBATGO010000433.1:0-1822 GCA_049665845.1 Pseudomonadales bacterium
GGGCCGGGCTTCGTTGGTGTGATCTGCCTGTTGCTGGCGTTTTATGCCTTCCAGGTGCTTCCTGTCAGTTACACCGGCGCGCTATTGATTTTGCTGGGCGTGGCGTTGCTGATTGCCGAGGCGCTGATACCGAGTTTTGGTATTCTCGGACTGAGTGGCGTGGCCGCATTTATTATTGGCTCGATCGTTTTGATGGACACGGAACTGCCCGCCTACCAGATTGCCAAACCGCTGGTATTCGGATTTGCCGCGATAAGCGCAGGCCTGCTGGTCGTTGTGATGCGTTTGATTGTACGCAGTCGCAGGCACGCGGTGGTTACCGGGCTTGGTGCCCTGACGGGCCATACGGCTGTTGTAGAGGAGGTTGATGGCCAACAGGTCTGGGTACGAATTAATGGTGAGCGCTGGCGCGCTGACTGTGTGCAGGCATTGCGGCCCGGCGACACGGTTGTCGTTGAGGGTGTTAGCGGTTTATTACTGAGCGTCAGCAAACAGGAGCGTCAGTCATGATGATTAATCTTGGTTTTTTTGGCCTGTCGGCACTGGTTTTTTTCACCGTGCTGCTGTTCTCGATGTTTCGCGTGCTGCGCGAATACGAGCGGGGCGTGATCTTTTTGCTCGGGCGCTTTTACAAGGTCAAAGGCCCTGGCCTCATTCTTGTCGTGCCGGTGATCCAGAAGATGGTTCGCGTCGACTTGCGCACCGTCGTGATGGATGTCCCCACGCAGGATGTGATTTCGCGCGACAACGTGTCGGTGAAGGTCAACGCGGTGCTGTATTTTCGCGTCGTCGATCCGGAAAAAGCCATTATCCAGGTCGAAAATTTTCTTGAGGCAACCAGCCAGTTATCGCAAACAACGCTGCGCTCCGTGTTGGGCCAGCACGAGCTGGACGATATGCTGGCGGCGCGCGACCGGCTCAACGCTGACATTCAAACGATATTGGACCAGCAGACCGACGCATGGGGCATCAAGGTTTCCAACGTCGAAATCAAGCATGTCGATTTGGACGAGAGCATGATTCGCGCGATTGCCAAGCAAGCCGAGGCCGAGCGGGAACGACGTGCCAAGGTGATCCATGCACTGGGCGAACAGGAAGCGGCGGACAACCTGCTAGCGGCGGCGCAAAAATTATCCCAGCAAAACGAGGCTTTGCAGTTGCGCTATCTGCAAACGCTGACCGAAATCGCCGGCGAGAAAAACTCTACGATTGTTTTCCCTGTGCCGATGGATTTGATCAATAGCCTGCGCGCTTCAATATCGAAGAGTTAGGTGTTCGCTGCGGTATACAGCAATATGGCTATTGGGCGCGGCCCCGACAGGGGATTTTCTGCCGGTGTTTTGCTGTTAAAGTCGCGGCGGAGCAAGGCGCCTGAATCGCAGGCGTACTAGGATGCCCTGCGCCTGGAGCGTCCGCTGGAGCCGCCTGGTCGCGGTCCGGCGGCCGCAGGCTTGTTCGGCCGACGATGCCGGTTACGCTTCGCGGGTGCGTTGCCCGCACGTTTTTCAGCTTCGCTTCGATTGCCGGATCTGTTCCCGCCGTTCGACTGCCGTTGGCCACCTTTTTGGCCGCGCGCAGCGCGCAGCGCTTCGGCACTGACGCGCTGGCCCAGCCTCGATTCAGGTAGCGCACGCTGTGGCTCAAACCCGGCCAGCGTCTCGCGTGGCAGCAGCTGCTTGATCAGGCGCTCAATCTCGACCAGCAACGGAAACTCGTCGGCGCAGACCAGCGATACCGCTTTGCCGGTCGCGCCTGCGCGGCCGGTGCGGCCAATGCGGTGTACGTAGTCTTCGGCAAGCTGTGGCAGGTCGAAGTTAACCAC
>JBATGO010000434.1:0-5670 GCA_049665845.1 Pseudomonadales bacterium
GTACCGTTGTAGTAATCGAGCCCGCGCACCAGGCGAGGGTTTTGTGCAGCCACCACTCCGCTGCTGTCGAGCAGGCCAAGCAGCCGGTCGAAATCACGTTTCGATTCATCATCCACAAAATCAGCCAGCACCGGCGCATCGTCTAACACTTTTTGTGTGCCGCGATCCTTGCTGTCGAGAATGCGCAGCGGATTACTCTGCAGGCGCCGCTGGCTGTCCGCGTCGAGGTCAGCCTGGAATTTTTGCAGGTAGTCGACCAGGGCCGCACGAAAGGCACGGCGCGCCTCGCTGGAGCCGATGTTGTTCAGCTGCAACGCAATGCTGTCGTCGAGTTGCAGCTCGCGCCACAGACGCAGGTTGAGCAGCAACATTTCGGCTTCAATGTCGGCACCCTGCCAGCCAAAGGCTTCAGCACCAACCTGGTGAAACTGCCGCTGCCTGCCCTTCTGCGGGCGCTCGTAGCGAAACATCGGCCCTGCGTACCAGAGTTTTAGCGGTGTCTCGAGCAAGCTGTTTTCAATACAGGCGCGCACGCATCCTGCGGTACCCTCGGGACGCAACGACAGCGACTCGCCGTTACGGTCGGCGAAGGTGTACATTTCCTTTTCGACAATATCCGTAACCTCGCCAATCGATCGCTGGAACAGTGCGCTGGGCTCGACAATCGGCATGCGGATTTCGCGGTAGGCATAACTTGTGAAAACGCGCGCGATGCACGCTTCCATACGCGCCCAGTGCCCGCTGTGCTGCGGCAGGATGTCGTGCATGCCGCGAACGGCTTTGAGTTTATTGGCTGGCATCGTGGGCCTGGCAGTAGCTCGCTGTGTCAGGTTGCTGAAAGGGCGCTGTTTTTGTCCGGTAAGTTTTTCTGGTATTGCTGTCTGGTACAGCCTGCTGTTGCGTCGACCACAGGCACAGGCAGCGCGCTGCGCAAAACTGGCGGATGGCCTCGAAAAGCCGCGGGGCGGGATTGTATGGCGAGCGGCTAGTTGCTGGCCAGCGTCAAGCGTGCGCTATTGTCCGCACGATAACGGGTAATGGGGATGCGTTCGCCATTGAGTTCGAGTTCAACGCCTGGCGCATTGCCCACATGCAGCGCAAACGGCAGGCTGCCGCTGACGTCGATGCGGCGGCCGGCGCGGGCCAGGTTGCGGTAAAGCCGGATACCCTGGCTGTCGCGAATATCGATCCAGCTGTCTTCGTAAACCTCGATCACCAGCCGGTCCGGCACTTGCAACTGCGCGATCATGTCCACCGCGCCTGGCCCGACCGGTTCGTGCAGGTCACGCATGTTCGCGTTAGGCACCACGGTTTGGCTGCTGCGCGACGCTGGCGGGTGCGGCAGGCTGAATCCTGTATAGGTTCCCTCGCTGGCCGCGCCGGAGGCACCAGCAGTGACGCTGGCAACAATTCCCGGGCTGCGTGCGGAATCCACTGCTTCGCCGGCTGCGCTCGCAGCGACCGTATCGCTAGCGGCAACGACCGGGGTCGCAGAATCGTTTTGCGCCGGGGTGCCTGGCTGTGGCGCAGGAGACCGTGCGCCCAGGGTCAGCCGTGTACTGTCAGCACCGGCAGGCGCGGCAACAGCCTGGTGTGCGAGTGTACCCAGCGCTTCCGGTGCCTGCCCCAGTGCGTGGCGGGAGAGCGTCTTGTCGCGAGCTGCGTCAAATTCGCTGTCGATAGCGTGGTAGGCGAATGCCAGTACACACAACACCAGCAAAGGCAGTGTTGTAGTGGTGGCCGCGCGCAACAGACCGTCGGGCGATCCCAGCAACCCCCGCGACCAGCTCGAACCGCTGCGAAACCCGACCCGTTTTTTGCGCTGCGGCGGCGTTGCGCTTGCACTGGCTGCAGTATCGATATTTTTCTGTATTTCAGCTGCAGGCAGTAACCTGTCGAGGTATTCGGGTTCGATACCAAGCGCCGTGGCATACGCTTTTGCATAGCCCCTGGCGAAGGTTGCGGGTACCTGGAGTAACTGGTCGGCTTCCAGCGCCAGCAGGTGTTGCGGGAAAATATTGGTCTGCGCACTGATTTCGGCAATGCTTAATTGCCTCGCCTCGCGGGATGCACGCAGCAGCGAACCAAGCGTTGCGGCCCGTTCACCTGCTTCTTTATGTGGCTCCGGCTCCGGCCGCGTCGCGTGCCCTGCCGATTCAATCTGTTCTTTCATCGTATCCCGATGTGATCGTTACCCCGTGCGAACATCGCTTGCGCAGGTTTACGCCATCCTGGCCGCGCATTCGGGTTCCCGCCGCCTGTACCGTTCCAGCCTATTGGGCTGAACGTCTGCGCCTGGCCTCCAATTCACGCAGGTAGCTCTGGTACTCGCGCGAATCCGGGTAAATATTTTTTAGTGCAAGTACGTAACTCGCCTCGGCATCGCGCTCGTTCAGCTCGCGCGCCAGTTGTATACCCAGCAACAACATCTCGGCGCTGGGCTTGTTGGTGTATTTGCGGTACTGCTGGAAGTACTGCCATGAGCCCGCAAAATCGCGAGCATCGTACTTCATGATAGCCAACTCACGCAGAATCCGACGGTCACTGGGGCTCAAAACGAGCGCCCTTTCAAAAGAACGTTGCGCCTGGTCGATTTTTAACAGCTGTTGCTGGGTGCGACCCAGCAAATATAGCGCTGATTCACGCTTTTCGTACAGTGAATCCTCGACCACCGTTTGCAACTGTGCCTCTGCGCGCTCAAATTCTCCCTGCTGGTAAAGGTAGTTCGCATAATTGAGCCTATACCGCGAAGCGCCATTGCTGTAATCCACTGCGTGCCGGTAGTGAATATCGGCCAGTTCCAGCTCACCGCTGAGCAAAAATGTATAAGCCAGTGCATCATGCGCGCCTGGTGCCCGTGAATCCAGTTCCAGCGCACTCTTGAGGTGGCGCCGCGCCGATTCAAAATCGCGGTTTTGCAGGTACTGCAATGCTGCATTCACGCGCGCTGCGACCGCTTCATCGGGGCTGCTGGGGGTTTTTCCGAACCCCCCCCTCTGCGTGGTGACACAGGCCGATACCATCATAACCAGCAGGGCCAGAGCGATAAAGCGAGCGGCGCGCTGCGACGAGGATTTTTGCAATTGCGCAAAACGCGACAAGCCTAATGCGCGAACAGTTTGTTGCAATTTCATACTAGCCACGCGCAATGACTCCCGG
Source organism: Pseudomonadales bacterium (assembly GCA_049665845.1). Lineage (GTDB taxonomy): Bacteria > Pseudomonadota > Gammaproteobacteria > Pseudomonadales > UBA7434 > UBA7434. The sequence continues at coordinate 3,160 of JBATGO010000434.1, forward strand.
ATGGTCTGCTGCCTCGTTGCAGCCCGTCTTGTTTGCATCGCCTGCAGTTTGTATTGCGGCATGTGCGGCGCCTGGCGAGTAACGCTGGCTGCGACGCGTGCGATCGAGCACATTGCCCGCCAGCTGGCCGCAGGCGGCATCAATATCCTCGCCGCGCGTGGTCCGAATAGGCGCAACCATGCCCGCTTCGTTAAGCACACGCTGGAAGGCATGGATGCGGTTATTACTGGGCCGCCGGTAATCCGACAACGGAAACGGGTTAAAAGGAATCAGGTTGATCTTGCAGGGCACGTCCTTCAGTAATGCCACCAGCTCATGCGCAAGCGCCAGCGAATCGTTGACCTGGTCGATCAGCGTGTACTCGATAGTTATCACGCGCTTGTTGCCGCCCACCGTATTGATGTAGCGTTGCGCGGCATCGAGCAACATGGCGATAGGATATTTTTTATTAATTGGCACCAACTGGTTGCGCAAGGTATCGTTGGGTGCATGTAATGAAACAGCCAGTGCGCAGTCGCTGACCTGACTGAGTTTTTCGAGCATCGGCACCACACCGGAGGTACTCAAGGTAACGCGTCGCTTAGACAGGCCGTGCGCGTTGTCGTCCATCATCAGGTTCATCGCGGCCACCACGTTATCAAAATTGAGCAGCGGCTCGCCCATACCCATCATAACGACATTGGTGATCTTGCCGTGTTCGCCATCGACCAGTTCGCGCGCTTTGTTGTCGCTGGCGGAAAAACTGCTGAAGCTGTGTTTGGCCAGCCACAACTGGCCGATAATTTCAGCCGCGGTGAGGTCGCGCATAAACCCCTGCTTGCCAGTCGCGCAAAAGCTGCAATCCAGCGAACAACCGACCTGCGAACTTACGCACAGCGTGCCTCGATCCGGTTCAGGGATGTACACGGTTTCTATACAACTGCCGCCGACAACACGCAGCACCCATTTGCGGGTACCATCTTTTGAATCGCGCTGTGAGACAATTTCCGGCGCGCGTATTTCGGCAATGTCGCCAAGGCGCTTACGCAGCGCAACGCCAAGATCGGTCATCGCCTCGAAATCGCTGGTGCCCGCCTGGTGAATCCACTTCAACACCTGGCGCGCGCGAAACGGTTTTTCACCAAGCGAGAGGAAATACTCGCGCAGCCGGGCTTCGCTGAAGCCTAACAGATTCGTCTTGTCTTGAACGGGCAGCGCTGCAGGCATCAGCCGTATTTCATTTGCGCGCGAAAATTTCGTCGTCGCCAAAAAAGTAGGCAATTTCGCGCTGTGCCGATTTGGGCGAATCCGAACCGTGCACGGCGTTGGCGTCGATGGACTCGGCGAAGTCTGCTCGTATGGTGCCCGGCTCCGCTTCCTTCGGATTGGTCGCACCCATAATCTCGCGGTTGCGCGCAATCGCCGACTCACCTTCAAGTACCTGCACCATGACCGGCCCCGAGGTCATGAATTCAATCAGGTCGTTAAAGAATGGCCTGCCTTCGTGCTCGGCATAAAATCCGCCGGCCACTGCGGCATCCATATGAATCATACGCGCCGCAACAATGCTGAGACCGGCATTTTCAAAGCGCGAATAGATCTCGCCGATAACATTTTTTCCGACAGCGTCTGGCTTGACGATAGAAAAGGTACGTTCGATGCCCATTAACGATCTCCGAATAAATTTTGGGGCTGGTGCCACGTCGAAGTTTTCCCTGCATCGACCGCCTTGTAACAGGCAAATGCGGGGGAAGTGCTGGCGAAGCGGCTGGATAATCTTTGCAAGCACCGCCCGACCCGCGGCGAAAATGGCCCGCCGGCACCCGAACTGCGCCTAAAAAAGGTGCGCGATTATAGGTTTTTCAAGGAGCTGCCGCAATTGTCTGGTTTTTAAACAGGCTGGCCCTGCCTGTTTTTGCTATTGCCGCAGATTCAGCGCTGTGCAGGATAATTCTCAACCACGTATTGCTCGACCAGCGCCTGGAATTCGCTGGCGATACGCTCGCCCTTGAGCGTTACACGCTTCTCGCCGTCGACGTAGACTGGCGCCACCGGGCGCTCGCCGGTGCCGGGCAGGCTGATGCCGATATTGGCGTGCTTCGACTCACCCGGGCCATTCACCACACAGCCCATCACCGCGACGTTCATATGCTCCACACCGGGGTGGGTTTTGCGCCAGCCCGGCATCTGCTCGCGCAGGTAGGCCTGTATATCTTCGGCCAGCTGCTGAAAATAGGAACTGGTGGTGCGCCCGCAACCGGGGCAGGCTATCACCATCGGCGTGAATGCGCGCAGGCCGAGGCTCTGCAGTATTTCCTGCGCCACGCGAACTTCTGTGCTGCGGCTGCCACCGGGTTCGGGTGTGAGCGAAATGCGAATGGTATCGCCGATGCCCTGCTGCAGCAGCACCGACAGCGCGGCGGTTGATGCGACGATGCCCTTGCTGCCCATACCCGCTTCGGTCAGGCCCAGGTGCAGGGCGTACTGGCTCTGCGCGGCCAGGCGCTGGTAGATCGTAACCAGGTCCTGCAC
>JBATGO010000435.1:0-7094 GCA_049665845.1 Pseudomonadales bacterium
ACCTTCGCAAGGTCATCGATGCGCCGCAAACCTTGCAGCAAGGCGCTCTGCGACCCGGCCATCAGGGTAAACAGGATCCCGACGCCCAACCAGCCTACCTCGCTCGCGTGGGCGCTGTCGCCAAACACCCAGCGGGCAACAGGCTCACGCAGCAGCCAGAGTATGGCCATACCTGTGGTCCCCAGCACCAGGCTGCCCAACCAGATAGCCCGCTGGACAATAGACAGGGTTGCTGCGTCGTCCGCAGAGCCTGCCAGTTGCCGCACGCCGCTATTCCCCGTTATTCCGCAACCGGCAAGCGTCGAAGCCATGTTGACGATATTTTGGTACAGACCCATAAGCCCGATGCCCACTGGTCCCAGCATTACAGCCAATACTTTGACCTTGACGATACCGATGACCATGTTGATAACCGAGGCCGCGCCGATAATGGCACTGGCTCGGAAAACCTGGCGATGGGATGTCATTGCTGCCAATCGAGCAAGGCGGCCACAGGCTGACGCTGCTGCGCAAAACTGAGGTACGGTTCAATGGGCGGGCGAAACATAATTGCTATCACGGGGTATCGGTTGATATTACGCTCGTTGCTGCCCGTGCAATTTGAAAACGACTATTTTCAGAAGCAGCAACGAGTCCGGGCAGTCCGGTTTGCGGCAGCTACTAGCTATCCGGGCCTTGCTTCTGGCGAAGCTTTTCAATCTCGCCCTTGAGCATTTCGTATTCACTTGCCTTGCGTTGCAGGAATGACGAGGACAGCTTCGCCTTCTCAACTACGCCCTTTGGGGTGAGTACATACGCATAGGCAATCTTGTTGTTGCTGTTTTTAAAATTGCGCACCTTGAGCCAGCCTTTGTCGCGCAATGACTTGAGGCAGTAGTTGGCCTTGCCGAGACTGACACCCATTTCCCTGGCCAGCTCGCGCTGGCTGATGTCGGGATTCTGCTCGATGAGCTTGAAGAGCTTGTAGGAGATTTCTTCGTCCATGTGTTCCGGGGCATCTTATAACTGGGGCAAACGATGGGATTCAGGCACGCTACCGCCATGCCCAGTCGATTGACACGGCGGCACAGCTGGTGATTGCAAACATACCGCGGCCCGAAATCATCGGGATTTCAGCATTGGCAGGAATATGCGTTCAGCTATTGAACGCAGCCATTATTAAGGGTTATTTTTTAGGCAGAGTCAAGGCCGAAGTTGACTTTAATGGCGCTTATCAGGAAAAAAGCGCTGTAAAGTCGCAGGTCATGGATTACGCCGGTTCAAGTTATGGGCCCTTGCCGGATTCCAGGTAGCGGGCAAGCCAGGCCATGGCAAGTACTACGATAAAGGTGACGGCATAGGCGGGAATCTGCAGGTTGAACTCGACGGTGGCGTGAATCAGCATAGCGGTGATGGCCATTAACACTGCGAAGCCAATGCCCTTTGCGAATTGGCTGCGGCGCCTGCGCATGGCGAGGACAGCGTTCCCGAGCGCAAGAATAACAACGCCGGTCGGCAGCAAGATGCCGACAATGCCGTACTCGGTGAGGAATTCAAGGTAATCATTGTGGGCGTGGTCCACCGCCCAATTGGTGTTCGTGTCGCCTTCCCGGTAACGCGGCAAGGCGCTGTAATAACTGCCTGCTCCCACGCCGAACAGTGGGTAGTCCTGCCACATGCGCAGGCTGTAGCGGTCGAACTCGTCACGCGCCTCAGTTTCCATGCTGGTCTCCATGAGGCGTTCCGTAACCTTCTCGAGGCCGACCCAACTACCGATGATAAAAATGTCGATCACAATAAGGCTGGCAATCAGCACTATTACTGGCCGGGGCATGTTCCTGATTAGCGCCAGGGCCAGGCTACCCGCGATCAGCATGCTGGCAAAAAACGACGCATTGCCCCCGCGCGAATGGGTGAGCACCAGCGCGATAACCATAATCGCCAGGAAGATCCTTAGCGGCGCCTTGCTGCTCAGTAACAGCACGCCGAGATGCCGCAGGCGCTGGCGCCAGGTAATCACACGGGTTCCACCCATCGAGGCAACCAGCAGGCCGATACCAATCGACAGGCCCAGTACCAGGTAAGCCGCAAAGTGGTTGCGGTTGACGAAGCTGCCATTGGCGACGCCGCCGCCGTCGATCGCCAGTGACAGGCTGCCGTAGACGGCTTGAGCCAGCCCACTGAGTACGATGATATAGGCGAGCGTCTTCAATCGTCTGGTTGAGTCAATCAATAACAGTGTCAGGCCGAAGACCAGGACATAGGCCAGGGATTTCATCCAGCTGGCCAGCGAGGCAGGCAGGTCGAGGGTGAGTCGGGCGCTGGCCGTGCTGGCCGTAGCAGGAAGTTTAAAGACCAGCCTGTCTTCTGTCGCAGCATCGGAAGCGGCTTCGGCCGTTAAATCGTTACGATCCGGTTCACTGCCCAACTGTTTAGCGCCCCTGTCGCGCGTGAACACCGGCAGCGCGCGCACAGGGTTGGCCGCAATGTCCTGGTTCGCGAGCAACGGTCCCAGGTGGGCCTGCTGGTAGAGTACCGCGGTATTCGGTGACAGGACTGCCACGATACTTGCAGGCAGCGGAATCATTTGCACAAGGCCAAAACCTAGCCAGAGGGTAAACAGCATGACGGCAAAGCGGGCGCGGCGGAAAGGTTCGGTGAGGGCGACCCGGCCACGGGCGTATTTGAACAGCCACACGGCTGCGATTAGATAAATCCATACCTCCATCAATGCCCAGGCCCAGGGGCGATTACTGCCAAGAGGGATGGGTAGCCAAACGAGTAGGAGCAGGAAGGCAACGAACAGCGTCGATGTGCTGCTCCTCTTATTGGCTAAAAACTGGTTTTGATTATCCCGCCGGTAATGGTGGCTGCCTGACAGTTCGGAGTTATTGGCTGGGCCGTGTTCCCGCCTTCGCAGCAACGACATCATTAAAACATTGTTTGAGTGGTTTGCTGGTCGCATCAGTTTTGCCAGGGCGCAGGCTTTATTAATGCGCGGCGCTAGCCCTATTAATTCGCGGCGCTAGCCCTCGGGGGCTGGATTGCCAGGCGCGGCCTGCGCAGGTGTTGCGTTGCCTGTCTCGAACAAATCAAAGCGTCTTGCCACCGCGGGCATGAGTCGTGAGCCGCTGGACAGGCCACGTTGTACGGCGTGTTCGATGTCGGACTGCAACTCTGCCGGTAACTGATCCCATGCGGTGAGCCCGGCGCTGGCGATACTCGCCTGCAGGGCCGACTGCCAGGGCCCCAACTCGAGCGCACGCTGCATGGCAACTGCAAACTCGGCATCGATGTTACCTTGCGAGAGTTTGAGCCGTGCGACATCGGCCCAGCCATAGGGCCATGCGGGGCGCAGTGCAAGCGCCTGCCGGTAATACCCCAGCGCATGCTCAAGATCAGCCGCTGAATCGCGCGCCGCGTCGGGAATATCGGCGGGCGCATCGGCCGGCGTATCGGCAACCCGCAGTTCGTAGAGTTCACCCAGCTCGGTGAGAATTTGCGCATCGAGGGGTGCCAGACGATTGGCCAGCCACAGGTAACGGTGCACCTGCTCCCACGCCCATGCCGGTGGCACCGGCTCGTCTTCTGGCCAGTCCCACTTTTCGATGACGGTTACCGCCTCGGCGCGATAGATGCTGGCAACCCCGAATGAGGCCGCTGCAACGGAGAGTGCAATCAACAGCAGGGCTGGCAGGATGGCGCGCGGATTAGCCATGAATCAGCGGGCGCTCTCATTACCCGGCGCGCCGTAAGGCGCCGATTCGTGCAGGATCGCCGCAGGATTATCGCGCACCAGGCGCCAGGATTCCTCTTCACCAATAATTGCAGCCGCCGCGGCGCGGCCGCTCTCAAGGTCCGGAATGCGGTGCTGGGTGTTGTGGGCATCCGAAGCCAGAAAGCTCACCCAGCCACGTTTTAGCAGTTCGCGCGCGCGCTTTCTGGCCTGCGGCCCGAAACCGCCTGCCACTGCCCCGGCGGTGACCTGCAGCAGGCAACCCAGCTTCACGAGGGGGGCGATCTTCTCGATGTCGCGGATCACATCCTTGTTGCGTTCAGGGTGCGGAATCACCGGACGAATGTTGCGCTGCAGGCACCACTTGACAAGTTTGTCGCTCCCCGGAGGAATATGGCTGTGGGGCAATTCCAGCAATACCAGCTGGTAGTCATCCAGGATCCCCAGGAAGGGCACCTGTTGCGCCTCGACCATGGCCATCAATTCAGCCCCGATGCGAATCTCTGCCGCCATCCTGACCCGCAGGGCGATATCGTTGTCCAACAGGCATCGCTGGAAATCGCGGGTTGCCGCAGCCAGGCTTTCCTGCGTGTTCGCGTAGCGCCCGATGTGGATGTGTGGAGTGACTATTGTCTCGCTGATGCCATTGGCAACTGCGAGCCTTGCCATTTCAAGCGATTCGTCAATGCTCCTGGGCCCGTCATCAATCCCCGGGAGCATGTGGCAATGGATATCGATCATGGCAGGGCTGGGCATCGGGACGCTCGGTACAGTCGTGCGCGCAGAAACGCGCGGGGCTAAGCAGCGCTACCCCAGCTTGCGGATATTTGAGGGTGGATCTGCGGGCTTGGGGCCATGACCGTAACTGTAGTGGCTATAACTTCCATAGGAATACCCATACTTTCCATAGCCCTGCACGCGATCGGGATTGATCTGATTCAGTACAACCCCGAGCAGCGCCGTACCCGTGTTAATCAATGCGTTCAATCCATGGCGCACTGCCTGGTGGGTCGTTGCGTCAGCCTTGACCACGTAGACAATGCCACTGGCTTTGGAAGCCAGTATCCGGGCATCGCTCACAAGCTCTACAGGGGCCGAATCGATCACCACCGTGTCGTAGTCGGCTGCCGCCTTTGCCAGCAATTCCGAAAAGCACGCCGAGGAAAGTATCTTGAGTGGATCCGGCGGCACCGTGCTACCAGCGAACAAAATATCTATGCCTTCGGGAATTTTAAGGTAGCAATCCGCCGCCGCCGCGGTACCCGCAACCAGGTCGGTCAGGCCAGGCGTTGCGGGATCGAGCCCATACGACCGGGCCACCGAGGGCTTGCGCAGATCGGCATCAATCAGCAGTACCCTGCCCAGTTGCCCCAGCGCCAGCGCCATATTGAATGCGACCGTACTTTTCCCTTCCGAACCCACCGTGGAGGTAATAACGATAATTTGGTGTGGCTGGTCGAGACTGGAAAGTGCGACACCGGTGCGGATGGTGCGAATATTTTCCGCGAAGCTCGATGTCGGCTCGTCCCGCATTTGCATATGCGGCGCGAAGGGCTTGCCATCCGCACGTTTGCCCTTGAGCATTACCAGCTCGCCCAGTACCGGCACACCCAGGCGTTGCTGCACATCCTCGCGACTCTTCAGGGTATTGTCCAGTTTATCCACCATCACGGCAGCACCTACCCCGGCCATAAGAGCCACTACCAGGCTAATGATCAACATCCGCGCCTTGTTGGGTTTGACCGGCTTAAACACAGGAATCGCAGGGTCAAGCACGCGGGCGATCATTGAGACGGTGTCCGCGCTGCGAGTGCGGGTATCCATTAACTGGCTCAGGAAGGCATCATATGCCTGGCGGTTCGTCTCAAGCGTGTGTTCCAGTGATTTGACCTCCACCTGCTTGTGACCCAGCTTCTGGATATCCTCACCGAGCTGCTTGACCTCCCGCTCCAGGCGCATTTCGTTCTCCCTGGCAAATTCGAAGTCGGTCTTGAAACCCTCGACAAGATTTGTAAGTGCCTCGTCGATCTCTTCGCGTATTGCCTTGAGATGGCTGCTGGAATCATCAAACCCGGGGTAATTGCCCTGGAAACGCTCCGAATCGGCGCGGATCTGGCGTTCCAGATCCGCCTCCTGATCGCGCAGGCTTTGAATCCTGCGGTTCTCGAGCACCGCGGGGATGTTGTCCATCTGGCCCTCTTGCTGCAAGCGCCTGGCCCGCAAATAGAGTGCCTCTGCCGCACTGCGCGCCTGACGGGCCGCACTGAGGTTGGAGGAGCGATCCTTGAGTAATGCGGTCTGTACGGCCTGCATCCCCGCCACATCGACCAGGCCGGTTTCTTCCTGGTACTCCCGCAGGGTATCTGCCGAATAAGCGACATGCGCCTCGGATTTTGCAAGCTGCTCTTCCAGCCATTGCGAGGCTTCGGTCATCGACTCTACCCGTTGCTGCAGGTTGTAGTCGAGGTAGGCACGGGTGTATGCATTGGCGACCCGCGCCGCCAGTTCCGGCTCAGCGGCATCAAAACTGACCTGCACTATGGAGGTATTACTCACAGGTTTGACCTGCAGGCGTTTCTCCAGCCAGTTGTACAGGCCCTTGTCCGGATCAGACTCTGCGAGAGGTGGCTGATCCCTCTCGGGCAGTCCCAGCCACGACTGGGGAACCCATTCCCGCCAGTCAAAACCGGATTTTGCATCCGCTTCGATGCGCGCAAGAATCACCGCCCTGTCCGCCGCCAACTGCTCCAGAACCGTCTGCGCAACCTTGCGAGACTTGAGCAGTTCATATTGCGTGCCGAGGAACGCCTTTTGGCCGACCAGGCTCTGCGAGCTGGCCTGGCTGGATACCACCACGGCTTCGTCCCCACCGATCAGGAGGGTCGCAGTAGAGCGATAAACCGGCTGCAGGAAAAAGGACCAGACCGTTGTAAACAAACCAACCGCAAAGACAAGACCGAGTATGGCCCATTTATGACGAAGGGATACCCGCAGGTATTGATGTAAATCAATACCCTCATGCTCGACAAACTTATCGAAGCCACTCGCGGTAGGGCCGGGGGAATTGGGGGGCTTATTTACCACGGATATACCAGACAGATTTCGTTATAGCGCATGATACATCCATATTAGGCACGAAAGCGATCCGGTTACTGTCGCCGCACAGGCATACTGAGCGCAACCACAGATTCGGCTTCAGCCAAAAATATGCATGTATAGAAAGGCGCCTGTGTCGCGTCTAGGCACACTGATACCTACCAATTGGTACAATTTTTCTGAGGCACTGCCCCGGGGAAGCCAGCGTTCAAATGTGCTTGCTACCGCTGGCCCCGGGATCTGGCGGGAACCAACTATGCGGGACTGATTACGTCCTCACACT
>JBATGO010000436.1:0-3706 GCA_049665845.1 Pseudomonadales bacterium
GGATTGCATAGATCTGGCGCGCAAAAACCCGGCACGCGAAAACGCGCAGGCACAGGGCCAAAAGCCGCGAGCTATTTATCCGCGTACTTGGTTTCGAGCAATTTCAGCAAGTGTTTCATATCCTCGCGGGTATCCTTGTGGATGCGCCCGTTTACCATCTTCGGCTTGACGTTGCCGCGCGGATCGCTGAAAACTTCCCATATTATCCGGGTACCGCCGTCGTCCTTTGGCGTGAGGATAAAGCGGTTGCTCGACAGCATGCGCACCAGCCTGGTTTCAGGGTGCGCTGCGGGCTCGGCCTCTTGTTCAATAACCAGCGAGTGACGCGCGCCCTGCACCCTTTTCGAGCGATACACCAGGTCTCGATCACTTAGCGGCCAGGGCATATTTAACACGACGTAACCGAGATAATTATTTTCATCCTCGCGCTGCAGGATTTCAGCCGTTTTGCAGCGCTGCATCCAGGCGACGCACTGCGAGCCATCGCCTATTTCAGCAAGTACACGGCCCATGCGCACTGGCGTCGTCGCAACGTGGCGCGCTTCGACAAGCGCTGACCCCTCGCGCAGGCGCGTAAAGGTTGCAAGGTTGTCATCGCTTTCCTGCAATGCCCACTCGCGCTCTTTTTGCTGCTTGAGCTGTTCCTCCGACTGCTGCTGCGACAGGTTTGCAGGTGATGCGTATGGCCAGGCTAGCGGCAGCAGCAATAGTGTCGGCAGCAATAACGACCGCGGCAAAAAGAAATATCGAAGGCGGCGGGTATGCACTTGCCTAGGCATGCAGATGCTCCGGTGATTTTGCAACAGTCACCCGGTCTGCCCGCATTGAAAAAAACTGCCGCAACCACGAAACATTAACAAACCGTCCTGAAACTGTTGTTGTAGCCAATGTTGGCCAACGTTTACACTAGGCAGTTACTTTAGCGCGAATCAATAGCAGAGGTAAACGCGTGGATACCAGTTTTTCGTCCAGTGACATGGCCTTCCAGGCCCAAGTCCGGCAGTTCTTCAGCACAGCACTGACGCCCGGGCTGAGAAACCGGCTCAACAGCAGCGACAGTTTTCGCAAGGCCATCGTTGAGTGGCAACAAATTCTTTATGAAAAAGGCTGGATCGCGCCGAACTGGCCGACCGAGTACGGCGGTTCAGGCTGGAGCGCGGCACAGAAATTCATTTACGAAAATGAACGCGCGCTTGCCGGTGCACCGGATGTAATCCCTTTCGGCCTCAAGATGGTGGGGCCGGTAATCTACAGTTTCGGCAACGAGGAACAGAAAAAATTTTTCCTGCCTGCCATCCTGAAAAGCGAACACTGGTGGTGCCAGGGCTATTCGGAACCCGGTGCCGGCTCGGACCTCGCAGCGCTGACCACCAGGGCCACGCGCGACGGCGAGCACTATATCGTCGACGGCGCCAAGATCTGGACCAGCTACGCACAGTATGCCGACTGGATCTTCTGCCTGGTGCGCACCTCAAGCGAAGGCAAGAAGCAAAACGGTATCAGCTTTCTGCTGATCGATATGACCTTGCCCGGCATCACGGTTAACCCCATTGTCGGCATCGACGGTCGACACACGCTCAATGAAGTGGTCTTTGACAAGGTGCGTGTGCCCGCCAGCGGTCTCATCGGCGAAGAAAATCATGGCTGGACCTACGCCAAGGCATTGCTCGCACACGAGCGCAGCGCGATTGCCGGCATTGGCGAAATCAAGGGCGCGATGACGCAGATCCGCGACGTGGCTGCCGCCGCACAAACCGGTAGCGGCCGACTGCTCGACGACCCCGACTTCCGGCGTCGTTACTGCGAAATCGACATCGAACTGCGCGCGCTGGAATATTCCGAGTTGCGAACCGTCGCCAAATCGATTGCCGGCCAATCGCCGGGCCCCGAGTCGTCGCTGCTAAAAGTGCGAGGCACCGAATTGCAGCAACGTGCGCAGGAGTTACTGCTTTATGCAGCCGGCAACTTTGCAGGCGCAGAGAGCAGCGAAGATATTGGCTGCGACTACGTCAATCGCGCGCGCATCGATTACATGTACGGTCGCGCTGCCACTGTTTACGGCGGCTCCAACGAAGTACAGAAAAATATCATTGCCAAAGCAATCCTGGGGCTGGGCTGAATCGCCAAATTCCTGCACTCATGCGGCTCGCAGTCGCAGCGCCGCAAGCGCGAAGCAGCAGGCGCTCCAGACCGGTCGCTGTGAACCAATCGCAGTTAAGCATAGGCAGCTAACCGATACAGCTAATAACAAATCGCCCGACAACGACAGCAATACATCCAACAGGCACGCGCATGAATTTTGATTACAGCGAAGAACAGACACTGATAAAGGACAGCATCGCCCGCTACCTGCAAAAACACTATGCACAGGATGCGCGCCGCGGGTACGCCAGTAGCGACGCAGGATTCAGCCCTGAACACTGGGCAAAGTATGCGGAACTTGGCTGGCTCGCGATTCCCTTCGCCGAAAACCTGGGCGGATTCGGAGGCGGCGCTGTCGACGACATGATTATCATGGAGGAAATCGGCCGCGGGCTCGCACTGGAACCTTTCCTTGACGCCATCATCCTTTTTGGCGGATTGCTCGCAAGCGGTGCCGGCGCCGCACGTTTCGAACAGGAGATCGCTGCACTGATTGCCGGTGAATTACAGGGCGCACTCGCAACCAGTGAACAGGGCAGTCGTTACAACCTTGCCTCGGTGAGCACTACTGCGAGGCTCGACGGCGATCATTATTTATTAAATGGCGAAAAGGTCGCAGTGAGCAACGGCCATATCGCCGATAAACTTGTCATCAGCGCACGTACCGCAGGAGAACACAGCGATCGCAGTGGTATTACGCTGTTTTGCGTGGACGCAAATGCAAAAGGAGTCGAACGAAACGCCTTCGCAATGATGGATGGACACCGCGCGGCCAATATCAGGCTCGACGAGGTTAGTGTAGGCAGCGACCGTATTATCGGCGAACTGCACCACGGTCATGAATTATTGCAGCACATCAGCGCGCGCGGCATGCTGGCGCTCAGCGCCGAAGCCATGGGCATCATGCAAACGCTGCTGCATACCACGGTGACCTACACACAGACACGCAAGCAATTCGGCGTGTCTATCGGCTCTTTCCAGGCACTGCAACATCGCATGGTCGATATGTTCATAGCCTGCGAGCAAACGCGCTCTTTGCTGCTGCGCGCGGTGTGTACGCGCGACAGCATCGATGGCGCCGACAAGGACGCCAAGCGTCGCGAACTGCAAACCGAAGCCGGCAGGGATGCCTTTGCATTGAAAGCAATGGTTGCCCGCGCCGGCAAACTGGTCGGCGACGAAGCGCTGCAACTGCACGGTGGCATTGGCATGACCGAAGAACTGGACGTGGGGCACTACGTAAAGCGGCTGCTGCGCATCAACAGCACACTCGCGGACGAGGATTTTGCGCTGCGCGCATTAGCCGCGCATACGCTGGACTGAAGGCTCTACGCCAGATCCGCTGCAGGCACTATACACCGCTGAATCGCGGCGCCCTGCCCTCGCGCTGTGCTGCCATCCCCTCGGCAAAATCGGCACTGTCGAAACAGCTGCGCACCAGGGCGCGAGCTTGTTCCGCACCGCCGTCGTGCGCGTGCGCAATAAACTTTTTCATCGCCGCCTGTGAGCGCGGCGCCAGCGAGGCAAGCGTGGAGGCCAGCTCGTCAACGACGCTATTGAAGGC
>JBATGO010000437.1:0-8261 GCA_049665845.1 Pseudomonadales bacterium
TGATCCCGCTGGTCGGCAAGCTGTACCGCAAGGACAACGTAAAAACCTATATCTACGGTCATCCGCTGGTCAACCGCTCGGTGATCGAAATTATGCGCGACCATCGCGCGGTGCGCCAGATCGAGGACCACGAGCTCTCGGACTTCGAAACCTTCCCGGTGTTGCAGGCGCTGGCAAAGCACAAGCTCGGCCACGCCCATGTCGACGTCGGCCGCATTGCGAATAACTATTTTTTTGATGGCGAAAACAAAAATGCTGCTGGCGCCGACGTTGCGCTCGATGATTACGTGCGCAGCCAGGTTAAAGATCTGATCGGCAGTACGCGCAAGCCGCTGGCGCAACCGCAGGATGTTGTGCTGTATGGTTTTGGCCGCATCGGGCGCCTGATGGCGCGCTTGCTGATCGAAAAAACCGGTGGCGGGGATAACCTGCGGCTGCGTGCAATCGTGGTGCGCAAGGGCGCCGACAACGACCTGATCAAACGGGCTGCATTGTTCGAGACCGATTCAGTGCACGGGCGCTTTAACGGCACCGTGCGCGTTGATGAAGAGCGTTGCTCCTTTGTCGCCAACGGCAACGAGGTGCGCGTGATCTATGCCGATGCGCCGGACCGCATCGATTACACCGAATATGGCATCAACAACGCACTGATCATCGACAATACCGGTATATGGCGCGACCGTGACGGGCTCGGCCTGCACCTGCAGGCAAAAGGCACCAGCAAGGTTATGCTCACTGCACCGGGCAAGGGCGATATCAAAAATGTCGTTGCGGGCATTAACGATGACGGTATCGGCGATGAAACGATTCTTTCAGCCGCGTCCTGTACGACCAACGCCATTGCCCCGCCGCTGATGGCGCTGCACGAGGAATACGGCGTCGAAGGCGGTCATGTCGAAACTGTGCATGCCTATACCAACGACCAGAACCTGATCGACAATTACCACAAGGGTAACCGGCGCGGTCGCAGTGCGGCCCTGAACATGGTGCTGACCGAAACCGGTGCCGTTGCGGCGGTTGGCAAGGTACTGCCTGAACTTGCAGGCAAACTGTCCGGCAGCGCAATCCGGGTGCCGACGCCGGATGTCTCTATGGCCATACTCAACCTGCGGCTGGGCCGGGAGACAACCGCGGACGAGTTGAATGAGTTTGTGCGCAAGACGGCGGTGCATTCGAAATTGCGCAAGCAGATCGATTTCATCAATTCCTCAGAAGCGGTTTCCAGCGATTTCGTCGGTTCGCGCCACGCCTGCGTCTTTGACGCGCAGGCCACCAAGGTCGATGGCAGAAATGCAGTGCTGTACATCTGGTACGACAACGAGTTTGGCTACGCCTGCCAGGTGCACCGCGTCATTGAAAAAATGGCCGGGGTGAAATACGAGTTGTACCCGAAGGAATAATCAGGCCGCAGCTAATCCGTGCGGCGAGCAACGCAGCCTCGTACAAAAGTGTTGAATATCTACATCAGTGCGTGCAAATGTGGTGATTTTGCAGGCGCGCCACTATAATTCCGGCTGTTCTGAGGGGGCACTCTGCAGTTCCCTGACTGCAGGCCTGAAGCGCGTCAATTGGTGAAAATAACGCCAGCTTTTCGTGCCATACCGTACACGTATTAACGTTGCTGCGCCTGGCGCCGCGCCCGAGTTCACAGCAGGCGCAGCCGGGCGTAATGACAATGCTTCACAGCCAACGCCGGAACCAGCTTTAGATGATCAAAATTAAACGTGGCCTCGACCTGCCCATCGGTGGCGCCCCCGAGCAGCGCATCGAAGCCGGTAATACTGCGCGCTCGGTAGCGCTGATCGGTTTCGACTACATCGGGATGAAACCGACCATGGAGGTCGCCGAAGGCGACACCGTGCAGCTCGGTCAGTTGCTGTTTACCGACAAAAAAACGCCGGGGGTGAAATACACTTCGCCGGGCGCAGGCAAAATCGCTGCAATCAATCGCGGTGAAAAGCGCGCATTGCAATCGGTGGTTATTGAACTTGAAGGGGAAGCGCAGCTGCGCTTCGACCCGATTGCGGCGGCTGAGCTCAATACGCTCTCCAACGCTGCGGTGCGCGAGCGCATGATCGAGAGTGGCCTGTGGACAGCGCTGCGCACGCGGCCTTACAGCAAGGTGCCGTTACCAGCAGTTGAAGCAGCGGCCGTTTTTGTCACTGCAATCGATACCAACCCGCTGGCAGCAGACCCGGCTGTGGTGATCAGTGCGCGTGCGCAGGATTTTGCCAATGGGCTGGCGGTGCTCGCGCGCATTGCGCCGCAGCTATTCTGTTGTATTGCCGAAGGTGCAAATATTGATGTTGGCAGCACAGCCAGCGTAGAAACCTTTTCAGGTCCGCATCCGGCAGGCCTCGCCGGCACGCATATTCATCATTTGTGTCCTGTCTCGCCCGCTCGCAGTGTGCTGACGATCAACTACCAGGACGTCATCGCGCTCGGTGTATTATTTACCGAAGGGCGTATCGACACAGAGCGCGTGGTCGCTTTGGCCGGCCCCAGCGTAGAAAAACCGCGCTTGTTGAAAACTCGTCTCGGCGCCAACATTGACGAGCTGGTCGCCGGTGAGCATACCGGCGGTGACAATCGCATACTGTCCGGCTCGGTATTGAATGGGCGCAAGGCGCGTGGGCCATACGCCTATTTGGGTCGATTTCACCAGCAGGTCACGATCCTGCCCGAAGGTCGCCAGCGCGAGTTCATGCATTATTTACGTGCAGGCGTGAACAAGCATTCGGTCACGCGGACTTTTTTCTCTGCGCTTGCGCGACGCAAGGTGCTGCCGTTTACTACGTCAACCAATGGTTCCGATCGTGCCATGGTCCCGATCGGCAACTACGAAAAAGTCATGCCGCTGGATATTTTGCCTACCCAGTTGCTGCGTTCACTGATCGTCGGCGATACCGCGCAGGCACAGGCGTTGGGCTGCCTCGAGCTCGATGAAGAAGACCTCGCGCTGTGCACCTACGTCTGCTCCGGCAAATACGAATACGGTCCGATCCTGCGTGACAACCTGACGCGTATCGAGAAGGAAGGTTAAGCTCCATGGCACTACGCAAGCTGCTCGACAGCCTCGAGCCACATTTCACACCCGGCGGCAAGTACGATAGCTGGTACGCGCTGTACGAAGCGGTTGATACGATTTTCTATCGGCCTTCCTCGGTTACCAAGGGTGCGGCGCATGTGCGTGACGGCATCGACCTGAAGCGCATCATGATTACCGTCTGGCTGGCAACCTTTCCGGCCATGTTCTACGGCATGTACAACGTCGGGCACCAGGCCAACACGATCCTCGCCGCCGGCGATATCGCTGCCGCTGACAGCTGGCGTATCGCACTCATCGGCATACTGGCAGGCTTTGATCCCGATAGTGTGTGGGACAGTTTGATTCACGGAGCGATGTACTTCCTGCCGATCTATCTGGTGACGTTCGTGGTGGGCGGTTTTTGGGAAGTGCTGTTCGCGATTCGGCGCGGCCACGAGATCAATGAAGGCTTTTTTGTCACGTCTATCCTGTTCGCACTGATCTGCCCGCCGGACCTGCCGCTTTGGATGGTCGCCATGGGCATCAGTTTTGGCATCGTGGTCGGCAAGGAAGTCTTTGGAGGCACCGGCAAGAACTTCCTTAACCCGGCACTCACCGGGCGCGCCTTCCTGTATTTCGCCTACCCGGCGTTCATGTCCGGCGACGGTGTGTGGACCGCGGTTGACGGTTACAGTGGCGCTACAGCGCTGTCGCATGCGGCGAGCGGCGGCGTCGAAGCGCTGCAGGCCCAGATAGGCTGGATGAACGCCTTCCTCGGCGACATTCACGGGTCGATCGGCGAGACGTCGACGCTCGCCATCGGCATCGGTGCGCTGATCCTGCTGGGCACAGGCATCGCTTCGTGGCGCATTATGCTTGGCACATTTGTCGGCATGTTTGCGCTCAGCAGCCTCTTCAATATAGTCGGTGGCGATGGCAACATCATGTTCAACGTGCCCTGGCACTGGCACCTGGTTATTGGCGGCTTTGCGTTTGGTCTTGTGTTCATGACCACAGACCCGGTCTCGGCTGCGATGACCAACACCGGGCGTTTCTGGTACGGGGTTTTAATTGGCGTGATGACGGTACTGATTCGCGTCGTCAACCCTGCGTTCCCGGAAGGCATTATGCTGGCGATACTTTTTGCCAACCTGTTTGCGCCGCTGATTGATCACTTCGTGGTGCAGGGCAATATCAAGCGGAGACTTGCGCGTGGCTAATAAAGATTCGATGGGCAAAACCCTGGGCGTTGCACTGCTGCTATGCATCGTGTGCTCGGTGGTCGTGTCTACCGCGGCAGTACAATTGCGTCCATTGCAAGAGGCCAACAAGGATCTCGATCGCAAACGCAACATTCTGCTTGCAGCAGGTATGTATGAAAAGGGCGTCGCCATCGACCAGCAATTTGCCGCTATCCAGGAACGGCTTGTCGACCTCGACAGCGGCCGCTTTACTGAGGGCAGCCCTGCAAGTTTCGACCAGCGCAAGGCTGCCAAGGATCCCGATCGATCGGTAAAACTCGATAGTGAACAGGACATCGCCAAAATCCAGCGGCGTGAAAACCAGTCGCTGGTTTATATCGTCGAGGGTGACAACGGCGCGATTGACAAGCTGATATTGCCGGTGCACGGCTACGGCCTGTGGTCTACCCTGTACGGCTTTGTTGCACTCGAGAGTGACCTGAACACGGTGGCTGGCCTTGGTTTTTATGATCATGGCGAAACACCAGGGCTTGGCGGTGAAGTTGACAACCCGCGCTGGAAAGCAATGTGGCCGGGCAAAAAAGTCTATCGCGATAGCAAGGTCGAAATTGCACTGAAAAAAGGTGCGGTAGCGCCGGGCGAGCCCAACGCGAGCTATCGCGTCGATGGCCTGTCCGGCGCGACGCTCACCAGCCGCGGCGTAACCAACCTGGTGCAGTTCTGGCTGGGTGAAAACGGTTTCAAGCCCTTTCTCGAAAATTTCAAGCGCGGCGATGCCTAGGAGCGCAATGCAATGAGTGTCGATGCCAAAAAAACACTGTTGTCGCCGATCTTCGACAACAACCCGATCGCCCTGCAAATTCTCGGGATTTGCTCGGCGCTTGCGGTTACCAGTAGCCTGCAGACGACTATGGTCATGTGCATTGCACTAACCACGGT
The DNA here is from genome assembly GCA_049665845.1 of Pseudomonadales bacterium. Lineage (GTDB taxonomy): Bacteria > Pseudomonadota > Gammaproteobacteria > Pseudomonadales > UBA7434 > UBA7434. The sequence continues at coordinate 5,170 of JBATGO010000437.1, forward strand.
TACAGGTTTTTCGAACCTGTTTGTGTCGATGGTGCGCAGGCATATTCCCAACAGTATTCGCATCATCGTGCAGATGATTATCATCGCATCGCTGGTTATCGTGGTCGACCAGGTGCTTAAAGCCGTTGCCTATGACATCAGCAAGCAGTTGTCTGTATTTGTCGGCCTGATTATCACCAACTGTATTGTGATGGGCCGTGCAGAGGCCTATGCAATGAAAAATCCTCCGTGGCCCAGTTTTCTCGATGGCATAGGCAATGGCCTTGGCTACAGCGTGGTGCTGCTGGCGGTCGGGTTTTTCCGCGAGTTGTTTGGCGCAGGAAAACTGTTCGGGTACGAGATTTTCAGCCTGTCCACCGAAGGCGGCTGGTACGTTGCGAACGGCATGATGCTGTTACCGCCGAGTGCGTTCTTCCTGATAGGCATTTTCATCTGGGTGCTGCGCAGCGCCAAGAAAGAACAGGTCGAGGTTGAGGAGTTCAAGATCACGCAGAACTCAACCCTGCGGGAGGCGCTGTAATGGAGCATTACCTGAGCCTTTTTGTTCGCGCGGTATTTATCGAAAATATGGCGCTGGCCTTTTTCCTTGGTATGTGCACGTTCCTCGCCATTTCGAAAAAGGTCGAGGCGGCACTCGGGCTCGGCATTGCGGTAATCGTAGTGCTGGCGCTGACCACGCCGCTCAACAACTTTATTTACCATACTTTTCTTGCCGATGGTGCGCTGGCCTGGGCCGGCTTTCCCGATGTGAACCTGAGCTTTTTGGGCTTTTTGAGCTACATCGGCGTAATAGCTGCAAGTGTGCAGATTCTCGAGATGTTTCTCGATAAATACGTGCCGGCGCTGTACAACGCACTGGGCGTATTCCTGCCGCTGATAACGGTTAACTGCGCGATCCTTGGCGCTTCGCTGTTTATGGTAGAGCGCGACTACAACCTGCCCGAGAGTTTTGTGTTTGGCACTGGCGCTGGGGTTGGCTGGGCGCTGGCGATTGTTGCGCTGGCAGGTATCCGGGAGAAGTTGAAGTACAGCGATGTGCCCGAGGGCCTGCGGGGGTTGGGCATTACCTTTATCACCGTAGGGTTGATGTCACTTGGCTTTATGTCGTTTGGTGGTATAGATATCTGATAGTAAGAAGTGGCTCGCACGACGCCAAATCGATGGCACAGTGCGAGCGACCCGGGCGGAATGTGCCATCCATGACCGTCGGGCGGCATGGACGCCGCCCGCGAGCGTACATGGATGTATTTAAAGCGTGTCATGGATGGCATATTCTGCTCGGGGTGCGCGATCAAACCAATTTGATTACAACCGTTAAAGCGATTGCAACATGAATGAAATCAGTTTGGGCGTAGCAATGTTCACCGCCATCGTATTGGCGCTGGTGGTGATCATCCTGTTCGCGCGTTCGCAGTTGGTCAGCAGCGGCAACGTCAATATCGAGATCAACGGCGAAAAAACCATCTCGGTGCCCGCCGGCGACAAGCTGCTGCAGACGCTGGCGGCCAATGACCTGTTCCTGGCCTCCGCCTGCGGTGGCGGCGGTTCCTGTGCGCAATGTAAATGTGTCATCAAGGAAGGCGGCGGTTCGCTGTTGCCCACCGAGGAGTCACACTTTACCCGCCGTGAAGCGCAGCAGGGATACAGGCTGTCCTGCCAGGTTGCGGTCAAGCAGGACATGAAAATCGAGATCCCCGAAGAAGTATTCGGCGTCAAACAGTGGGAGTGCACGGTCGCAAGCAATCCCAACGTCGCGACCTTCATCAAGGAACTTACGCTGAAATTACCCGAAGGCGAAAACGTTGATTTCCGCGCTGGCGGCTACGTGCAGCTGGAGTGTCCGCCACACGTAGTTGCCTATAAGGATTTCGAAATTGATGAAGAATACATCGGCGACTGGCAGCGTTTCGGATTTCTTGACCTGGTATCCAAAGTCAATGAAACCGTGATACGCGCCTATTCCATGGCGAATTACCCTGAAGAACGCGGTGTGGTCAAATTCAATATTCGCTGCGCCACTCCGCCCCCCAACAACCTTGCGCTGCCTCCCGGGCAGATGTCGAGCTGGACTTTTGCCCTGAAACCGGGCGATAAGGTCAGGGTTTACGGCCCCTTCGGCGAGTTCTTCGCCAAGGAAACCGACGCGGAAATGGTGTTTATCGGTGGCGGTGCGGGTATGGCGCCGATGCGCTCGCATATATTCGACCAGCTCAAACGTATTCACACCGACCGCAAGATCTCTTTCTGGTATGGCGCGCGCTCGATGCGCGAGGCGTTTTACAACGAAGAATACGATAAGCTGCAAGCGGAAAACGATAATTTCCAATGGCACCTGGCGCTGTCCGACCCGCTGCCTGAAGACAATTGGGAAGGCTATACCGGTTTTATTCACCAGGTGCTGTTTGACAATTACCTTAAGGATCACCCGGCGCCGGAAGACTGTGAATACTATATGTGTGGTCCGCCGATGATGAACTCCGCGGTCATTTCAATGCTGCTCGATCTTGGTGTTGAGCCCGATAATATTATGCTGGATGATTTTGGCGGCTAGGTTTTTATGGCCGTTTCTGGCATATCTGCCCGGTTTACCAGGCCAGCGCCCGGCCAAGAGCAAATTGATTACGACGCATCCCGAGACAAGCCGTTGCCATGCAGCGGCTTTTTTATTTGCGCTGCCGCGTAAACCTTGCTGTGGGGTGCCGGGGATTCTTGCTGCGCTCTTTTGCCTGCTTGTTTTGGGCGGTTGCGGAGGCAGCAGCGGCCTGCAGCAATGGTCCGGCCAGACCATGGGCACGTTCTACCGCATCACGCTGACCCAGCTCGACGACGCACAGCAGGCGCAAATTCTGTCGCTGCGCGAAGCGGTTGAAACAGAACTCGCTGCAGTCAACAGCGAGATGTCCACCTATATTCCTGACTCTGAAATTTCCCGTTTCAATCAGCTGGACAGCGGGCAGTGCCTGCCGGTCAGTGACAATCTTCTTCGGATCGTACAGCGTGCAATCGAGGTCGGTGAATTATCTGGCGGCAGTTTCAATGCACTGCTCGCACCGCTGGTCGAGCGCTGGGGTTTTGGCGCCTCTGACGCGGGC